>JANNHX010000622.1:0-12212 GCA_031404615.1 Chloroflexota bacterium | reverse complement strand
TGACCCGCCGGTACGCCTCCACCGAGCCGTGACGGTCGAGGTGGTCCGAGGTGACGTTGGTGTACGCGGCGACGGTCGTGCCGCGCGAGAGGGCCGGCAGCTGGAGCTCCGAGAGCTCCACGACGACGCGGTGCTGGGGCGTCAGCTCCCGCAGGCGCTCCACGAGCGGCGTCCCGATGTTGCCGCCCAGGACCGCCGGGTGGCTCGGGTCCGCGGACAGGATCGCGTGGGCGAGCGACGAGGTCGTCGTCTTGCCCTTTGTGCCGGTGATTCCGACGGTCGGCGCGGGGCAGAGCCGCAGGAACAGGTCGGACTCCGAGACGAGCGCCGGAACCGACGCATCCCCGCCGGCGCGGGCGGCGACGAGGGCCTGCAGCGCCCCGCGGAGTCGCGGCTCGGTCGTGTTGTAGGCGGGCGTGATCGAGGGCGAGGTCGTCACGAGCGCCGCGTCTGCCCAGGCCGAGGCGGGGTCGACATCCGGTCCCAGGCGCAGCGTGACGGCGCGGTCGCCGAGCTGCGCGATCGCCTGCTCCAGCGCCGCCGCGGGTCGGCCGTCGTACACGGTGACCCGGGCGCCCTGGTCGTGGAGGAAGCGGGCGAGCGCGATGCCGCTGCGGGCGAGGCCCAGCACCGTGACCGGCTGCCCGTCGAAGGCCCCGGCGCGCACGCCGTCCATCGTGAGGGCGTCGATGTCGATCGGCATCGTCCTCCTCTCAGCGGAGCGCATTCACGGAGGCCATGAACAGGGTCACGCCGAGGAGCCCCGCGAGGATGCCCACGATCCAGAAACGGAGCGTGATCTTCTCCTCGTCCCAGCCGCCCAGCTCGAAGTGGTGGTGCAGCGGCGCCATCCGGAAGACCCGCTTCCCGTGCGAGAGCTTGAAGTAGCCGATCTGGATGATGTCGCTCATCGTCTCGACCACGAAGATCAGGCCGATGATCGGCAGGACCAGGATCTGGCCCGTGATCAACGCGATGACCGCGAGCGTCGCCCCCAACGAGAGCGATCCCGAGTCCCCCATGAACACCTGCGCCGGGTGGACGTTGAACCACAGGAACCCGAGCAGCGCACCGATGATCAGCGCGCACAGGAAGGCGATGTTCGGCTGGGCCGGGACGTTGAGCAGGGCGATGATCATGAACGAGACGAACGCGAAGGCCAGCGTGCCGCCGGCGAGCCCGTCGAGGCCGTCGGTGATGTTGACACCGTTGCTGGCCGCGACGATCGCGAACGCCGCGAACGGCACGTAGATCAGCGGGTCGACCGCGACATCACCGATGAACGGCACCCGGATGCCGGTGATCTGGTACGTGCTCTGGATCTGCCACGCGACCGCGACGGCGACGACCGTCTGCCACAGCAGCTTTTGACGGGCGCCGATCCCCTCCCCCGTCCGCGCGTTGAGGTAGTCGTCCACGGCGCCCAGCAGGCCCACCGAGGCGAGCGTCGCGAGCGGCGCGATGATGCCGCCCTGGACCGGCCAGCGCAGCAGCAGGAAGATCCCGAGAACCAC
Organism: Chloroflexota bacterium; assembly: GCA_031404615.1. Lineage (GTDB taxonomy): Bacteria > Chloroflexota > Limnocylindria > Limnocylindrales > CSP1-4 > CAIXZV01. The sequence goes on along the minus strand of JANNHX010000622.1, from coordinate 10,698 downwards.
GAAGATGATCAGGAGGCCGCCCATCGTCGGCGTTCCCATCTTGACCATGTGGCTCTGCGGGCCCTCCTCGCGGATGACCTTGGCGAAGCCGAAGTGACGCAGCAGCCGGATGTACGGCGGCATGAGGATGACGACGAGCGCGAACGCGAGCAGCAGGCCCTGGATCAGCTCGAGGGTCACGCCTCATCCTCCGCGCCCAGCGCCCCGATGAGGCCGTCGACGACCCGCTCGAGCTCCACGCCGCGCGATGCCTTCACGAGCACCACATCGCCCGGGGCGGTGGCCGCGCGGAGCTTCTCGACGGCGTCCGCGGCGTCTGCCGCGACGACGATCCGGTCCTCGGGGAGGCCGGCGTCGCGCGCGCCCTGCACGATGCCCTCGGCGGCACCGCCCGGCGCCCCGTCCACCACGACCAGCAGGTCGAGGAGCGCGGCCGCGGCCCCGACGTCCCGGTGGCTGGCATCGTGGGCGTCGCCCAGCTCGCGCATCTCGCCGAGGACCGCGACGTGGCGGCCCGGCAGCCCGCCGAGCAGGTCGAGCGCCGCGCGCATGGACCCTGGCGAGGCGTTGTAGGCGTCGTCCACGAGCATGCGCCCGCGGACCGGCGTGACGACCGAGCGGTGGGGCGCGGTCACGGTCACGGCGAGGCCCGGCAGGATCTCCTCGAGCGTCATCCCGGCGGCGAGCCCGGCCGCGGTCGCGGCGAGCGCGTTGTGGACGGCGAGCCTGCCCAGGGACGGAGTGGCCGCGTCGACCTCGCCCGCGGTGGTCCGCAGCCGGAACTGCATGCCGTTGAAGCCCTCCGACACGATGTGGTCCGCCGTGACGTCCGCCGCGTCGTCGAAGCCGTAGGTCATCACACGGGCGCGCGTGCGCATGGCCATCCGCGCGACGCGCAGGTCGTCACGGTTCAGGATCGCGACGCCGCCCTCGTCCGCTGGCGGGAGCGCCTCGACCAGCTCCGCCTTGGCGTCCTCGATCGCGTCGATCGTCCCGATGCGTGAGAGGTGCACGGGCTGGACCGCGGTCACGATGCCGATCGAAGGCCGGCCGATCGCTGCGAGGTCGCGGATCTCCCCGCCGACGTACATCCCCATCTCGAGGACGGCGGCGCCGTGCTCCGGGCCGAGGCCCAGGACGGTGAGCGGCAGGCCCACCTCGTTGTTCTGGTTGCCCTCGGTGCGCAGGGTCGTGAAGCGCATCCCGAGGACGCCGGCGACGGCCTCCTTGGTCGACGTCTTCGCGATGCTCCCGGTGATGCCGACAACGAGCGGCGAGAACCGCGTCCGCCAGGCGGCGGCGACGGCGTGGAGCGCGCGCAGCGTGTCCGGGACACGGATCACCGTCACGTCGCCCAGCGTGTCGAGGGCGGGCTCGCCGGCAGCCTCGTCCGGGTCGCGGGACACGAGGATGGCCGCGGCGCCCGCGTCCGCGGCGGCTCGCAGGAAGCGGTGACCGTCCGTGCGCTCGCCGGGCAGCGCGACAAAGAGGCAGCCCCGGGAGACGAGCCGGGAGTCGACGGCGCCGCCCCGGATCGCGCGTCCGCTCCGATGGACGAGCACCCCGCCGGACGCGGCGAGCAGGTCGTCGGCGGTCAGGGCGGGATCGGGCGCAGGCGACCGTCCGGGGTCCGTCACGGGAGGGAGTGTCGCATAGGCCGGCCTCACGGGTAGGCTGCGACAGCTGGCGTCGTGTGCGCTTCGGGGACGAGATCCGGCGTGCTGATCGCGTTGTGCGCGATCCGCCGGAACAGCTCGAAGGACATGACCGGCATCTCGAGGTGGCCCAGGCGCTTGACCGTGGGCGTCCCTTCCTCGATCCGCACCGCGATGACGAGGTCGGGTCGGCCGGCCTTGCGGGCGATGTAGCCCACGAAGGAGTAGTTGAACAGGTCGACCTTCCAGGCCTTCCTGTCGTTGTCCCAGATCTGCGCGGTGCCGGTCTTCCCGCCTACCTCGAACCCCGGGATGATCGTCCGGGTGCGGTAGAACTCGACCTCCTCGATGACGTGGTTCATCAGCTTGGTGAGCGTCCGCGACAGCTTCTCCGACGCGACCCGCCAGCGGCCGGTGGGCGCCGTGTCGTGGTCACCCACGGCCTTCACGACCCGCGGCTGGACGAGGATCCCGCCGTTGAGCATCGCGCCGAAGGCCGCGGCGAGCTGGATGGGCGTCACGGCGACGCCCTGCCCGAACGCACCGTTGGCGAGGTCGATCTCGCGCCACGGCCGGGCGGCAGGGTCACGGACGAGGCCCGAGATCTCGTTGGCGACGTCGATGCCGGTCGGCTCGCCGAACCCGAGCTTGCGCCAGGTGGCGTAGAGCTTCGAGCTCGACTCGGCGTTGGTCTTGCCGAGCTTCATCGCGGCCTTCGCCGCGACGACATTGCGCGAGTAGGCGATGGCGTCCTCGAAGGTCATCATCCCCATCGCCTTGCGGTCCGCGTCGTCGATCTTGCTGGTGCCGCCATCGAGGCGCAGGGTCCCGGAGTCCCGGAACTTCGACTTGGTGGTCACGGTCCCGTCCCCGAGGGCCGCGGCAGCGGTCATCATCTTGAACACCGACCCGGGCTCGTAGACCGTGGACACGATCGGGTCGATGAAGACGCCCGGGTCTTCGGCGGCAATTGCCTGGTACCGGTTGGCGTCGTAGGACGGGTAGCTGGCGTAGGCGTAGACCTCGCCGGTGTACGGGTCCATCACGACGGCCGAGACACGCTTCGCGCGGTCCGCGACCCACGCGGCGAGGAGCTCCTGCTCGACGGCGACCTGCAGCGAGGCGTCGATCGTGAGCGTGAGGCTCTGGCCCGGGTAGCCGTCCTGGAGGACGGTCGAGGTGTCCGGGATCAGGTTGCCCGAGGCGTCCTGCTGGGCGGCAACCTTCGTGTCCATGCCCGCGAGGTCGTCCTGGTAGTACTGCTCGACGCCGTACTGGCCCACGCCCTCGCGGTTCACGAAGCCCAGGAGGTGCGCGGCGAGGCTCGTCCGCGGGCCGCCGCCGGCCTGCGGGTAGAGGCGAACCTGGCGCGGCGCGAGAATCAGGCCCTCCAGCTCAGGCTCCTTGCCCGCGGACATCGCCCGGATCTGGGCTGAGACCCTGGGATCCAGGTCCTTGGCGAGGACCGTGTACTCCTTCTCCGACATCATGCGGCGCGTCAGCTCGGTCGCATCGTCGCCGGTGAGGCCCAGGAGGATCACGAGCCGCCCGGCAACCTCGACCCGGCGGGTGGGCGTGAGGAGCTTGGGGTTGGCCGCGAGCAGGTCACGGGAGACGCTCGTGGCGAAGACGACGGTGCCGGTCCGGTCGTAGATTGAGCCGCGGTCCGACGGGATCTCGTAGCTCGTCGACGACCTCTCGGTCGCCATCGCGGCGAGGTCGTCGCGGCGGATGACCTGCCAGTACGCGAGGCGCACGCCGAGGCTCCCCGCCACCACCACGAAGACGAGGAGGAGCAGGAGCGCGCGCGTGCGGGAGTCTGTCCGGCCGAGCATCGACGAATGGGGGTCCTAGCGGGCGGGGATGATCAGCGGCTCGGAGAGCGGGCCGAGGCCGGCGTCGATCGCCTGCTTGCGGATGGCAGGCGCCTTGCCGAGGCGGTTCAGCTCGTTGCGCAGGTCCTCGGCGCGGGCGTCGAGGTGGCGCTGCGCGGTCGCCAGCCGGTCCAGCTCGTAGCCGGACGCGGACACGCGGACGTCCTGGGACAGCGAGAAGAACGCGGCCGCGAAGGCCACGACGATCACCGCCAGGAGGATCGAGATGCGCGACGGTCCGCGGCGGGCACGGACGGCCGCCCGCGCACGGCGACGCGGCAGGGCCGGGTTGCCCAACCCGACGCGCGGGACACGAGGGGCTCGCGGCAGGACGATGGTGCGCTGCCGCGCGCCCTGGTAGACAGCCATGGATCAGTCGCCCAGGGCGTAATACAGGCGCGCGGTGCGCGGGTCGATGAACGCCATGCGGTCGGCGATGCCAGCGGGACCCATGTCCTCAAAGCCGGCTTCGAGGTCGGCCGGGACGTGGTCGCGCCCGCGGCGCTCCGACAGCTCGTGCTGGCGACGGCCGTAGGACTTGCGGCGGTTGTTCTGGTGGCGCTTGCTCACGGGACTCCTCCTCCGTGGGCTGGCCGGCTCGCTGGCCGGGAACAATGTGTGGCGCGGGTCGGCGCGTCGGGCCGTCGGGTTCCTCCTCGTCGCTACCTCCGGCTCATGCGGCGATCCGCTCGGCTGCTCGGAGCCGCGCGCTCCTCGCACGCGGGTTCGCGGTGATCTCCTCCTCCGTCGGTGTCATCGACGGCCTGGTGACGAGGCGGAGCCGGGGCGCCTTCCCACAGACGCACACGGGCGCCTCCGGCGGGCAGGTGCAGCCACGGCGCTCCGCGGCGATGAAGCGCTTGACGATGCGGTCCTCCAGCGAGTGGTAGGACAGGACCACGAGGCGCCCGCCGGGGCGCAGCAGGTCCACGGCGGCCGCGAGACCCTCCTCGAGGGCGTCGAGCTCCTCGTTGACCGCGATGCGCAACGCCTGGAAGACGCGGGTGGCGGGGTGGATCCGGCGGCGGACGCGCGGGTTCTCGGGCGAGACGTCCTCGACGACCCTGGCCAGACCCTCGGCGGTCTCGACCGGCGCGCTGGCGCGCGCGGCGACGATCGCCTTCGCGATCTTCCACGCGGAGGGCTCCTCGCCGTACTTGCGGAACAGCGCGGCCAGCTCGTCCGCCGACAGCGTCGCGACGAGCTCCGAGGCCGGCACCCCCCGCTCGGTGTCGAAGCGCATGTCCAGCGGACCGCCGGCGCGGAAGCCGAAGCCACGGTCCCGGTCCGCCAGCTGGAACGACGACAGCCCGAGGTCGAACAGCGCGCCGTCGACGACGCCGAATCCTGCCCCGGGCGCGACTGCGGCCAGCTCGCGGAAATTCGCCTGGCGCAGGACCAGGCGGTCGCCGAAGCGGGCCAGGCGGACGCCCACCCGCTCGATGGCGAGCTCGTCCGCGTCCAGGCCCAGCACCCGGCCATCGGGGGTGGCGGCCTCCAGGATCCGCTCGGTGTGCCCACCGCCGCCGACCGTCGCGTCGATCTGCAGGGAGCCGGCGACCGGAGCCAAGGTCGCGATGACCTCGGTCGGCATCACCGGCAAGTGCCCTTCCTGCATCTCTCCTCCACGGAATGGTTGCGGATCCCGGGCGGACCCTGGAAGCGCGTTTGGTGCGACGTCAGATCCCCAGACCGGCGATCGCGGCGGCGAAGGACGAGTCCTCGAGGCCCTGGCTGTACTCCTCCCAACGCCCCGGCGACCAGATCTCGGCGTGGTCCTGGCCGCCCCCGACGACCATGGCCTCGCCCTGCAGCTCCGCGAACGCCCGCAGGTTCTGCGGGACGAGCAGGCGGCCCTGCTTGTCCATCTCGGTCTCGAAGGCGCCCGCGAACAGCCGCCGCTGGAGCAGCCGCGCGTTGGGATCGGTCATGGGCAGGCCCCCCACCTTGGTGGCGAGCACTTCCCAGGCCGGCATCGGGAAGATCGCGAGGCAGGTGTCGAGCCACCTCGCAACCACGCAGCCACCCTCGAGCTGCGTGCGGAAGCGAGCCGGGACGGCAAGGCGTCCCTTCTCATCGACCGCATGCCGGTACTCGCCGGTGAACACCGCGTCCCGTCTCCCTGACATCGAGCGGTGCCGGGTGGTCCGTCAACCTGGGGTGCGATGCCGGTCTGTCCGGCTGACTCCCCACTTTCCACCACTTTGCGCCACTTGCGGGCATTCTAGCGCCCTGTGGGGTCGCGTCAATGGGCCATTTCGCACGCGGACGAGCCGGGCGTCGCCCTTCTGTGAGTGGCGCGTGCCGGGATCACCAGGCTTCCTGGCCGCCGGGCGGCCCAACCACCGGCGGCGGCCCTCGTTTCGACCGCGTGGCGAGTCAGCACAGGCGGATCGGCGCCCGGGAGGCTGGACGTGACTTGGCTGCCGGACCGAAGGAAGGCTGGCGGCGGCGACTGGACCGCCGGGCGGTCACGCGCTGAGGCGGTCGTGCAGCGCGAGCAGGGGCGCCGGGCGACGAGCGGCGATCGTGGATCGTGACCTGCGCCGGGCCTGTTCAGGCCGCCAGCACGAGACCCCTACCGGGTCGGCGGCGGCATCCGGATCGGGTCGCCCACGCGCAGCCGGGTGGCGGGGTACTTCGGGTTCCAGGCGTAGATCGTCGACAGCGAGTGCCCGAAGTACCTGGCGATGCTGAACAGGTTGTCGCCGGAGCGGACCGTGTAGATGTAGCAGTTCTTCCTGTCCGGGCAGGGCGTCAGCAGCTTGTAGCGCGAGCTCGTCGGGGTCGCCGTCGGCTTGACCGTGGGCCTGGGGGTGGGCGCGACGGTCGGCACGGGCGTGGGAGCCACGGTTGGCACGGGCGTGGGTGCGACCGTCGGCGCGGGCGTGGGCTCCGGCGTCGGCGAGGGTGTCGTTTCGAGGGACGGCGACTCGGCCACGATCGCCGAAGCCGACGGCTCGGAGGATTCGGTCGCGACGGGTGCCTCGGTCGCGACGGGCTCCGCGGTCACGGCCGGGCTCGCGGTGGCGACCACGGCGACCGACGTCGCGGCGGGCGACGCGCCGACGACGGGCATCGCGATGCCGCCGCGCTGGACGACGAACCCAAACGAGATGCCGGCGCTGAGGACCAGGATCAGGAGGGCGGCGAAGGTCGCGCGCGGGACCGTTGGCGCCGAGCGCCGGCTTGCGGCCGCCGGCGCGCCAACAAGCGCACCACGCTGGTACCGCGGGCAGTCCGTGTGCGCGGCGCGCAGGCAGACGAGCTCCTGCTGCTTCTGCGACTGGCCGCGGGGCGCGCCGATCGCGACGCACGTCTGGCCGTCCACCGCGAACGCGACGGGCGCCACGAGTGAGCCGCCATCCGGGCGGCGCAGGAACGGGCACACGGCCGGGTTCGGCGAGCGGTTGGGGTCGTCCAGCACGGGCAGCGCGCGCCGAGTCGGGACCGCCGGGGCATCGTCCGCCACGAACAACGGGTCAACGGCGACGAAGGCCGGCGCCTCGGGGCGCGGGTAGGGATCGCCCGGATCCGGCGTGAGTCCGGAGCCCATCGATTCGTCGCTCAGCTCGAGTCCTCCCGGGAGGGCCGACTGGTGGTCCCCCGATTCGGGCCGAGTCTAGTACCTCCGGACGCTTGCCGGAGCCGAATCGCGGGTGTTAGGCTGCGCCTCCGTGACAGCCGATCAGGTTGCGACGGGCGTTACCGTTGGCGGCGGCCAATCCGCCGGGAAGAGATCGAGCCACACGACATGGCGTTGCCCCTCGCCGAACCGACGCAACTGCACCCCCGCGGCTCCGACGCGTCGCACCTCGCGCCGCACCGCATCAAGCGCTGCACGTACCGGCGGCTGATCTCGCTGGACCGCCCCGCGGAGCGCCTGTACGAGGTCGAGTGCCTCTACCCGGACCGCAAGGTGCCGATCCCCCTAGGCGACCTGGACACGAGCCTGCCGATCTGCAACGCCTGCACCGCCGCGCACGTCTTCCGCGCGGACGAGGACTAGGCTCCAGGCTCGGCGCCCGCCGCCTCGATCAACGCCGGACCCGTCGGGCCCGTGACCGCCGACGACCCACGGGCCAACCTATCCCGACGCTGCGCCTGCGGACGTGTCTGGTGCCGGCGCCTCGGGCGCCTCGACCACTGGCGCGGCCCCGCGGTCGGCCGGCGCGAACTCGCAATCCTCCGGGCGGAGCAGGCACACCTGGCTCTCGCGATCGTAGCCCGGGCAGTCCTCGGTCATGGGGCACTCGTCAACCATGGCTGAACGATCCACTCGCGATCCCACCCTGTCAACCGTGACGCTCCGCGGCCACGGCAGCGCCGGGCGATGGCTCGGGGAAAGGCGCCAGCGAGGCGGCCTGTAAGCCGAGTTCTGTACCGCGGCTCGCACCGCGGTGACGGTCATCCATCTGGGGCCGCCGGTTGCCCGACGGCTCATGCAGCCGACCCGAGGGCTGGGCAGCGCGCCTCTCCCCCCGGCGAACCGGGGTTGCGCCCTCCTATTTGGCCTTGCTCCGGGTGGAGTTTGCCGCGTTTCACTCCGGCCGCGAACGGCCGGCATCGTCACTGTGGCACTGGTCCTCGCCTCACGGCGGACGGGCGTTACCCGCCACCCTGCGCTGGGGAGCTCGGACTTTCCTCACGCCGCACGGGTTGCCCCGGTCGACGCGCGACCATCCGGCCACCTCGCTGACCTTTCAAGTGTAGGTGCGATCGGCTCAGGGGGAGTCGAATAGGAGGACGTCGCCCGAATCACTGGTGAGCCGGAGCCGGCCCGTGCGCGTGTCGATCTCGAACCGGGGCCGGCCCTCGACCACGCCGAGGAGCATCGCGTCCTGAGCGGCCATCGCCTGGTCGCACGGGCTGGGCTGGAGGATCTCCGAGTCGAGGACGATCCGGTTGCCGTCGACGTGGTAGGTGCCGCCGCCGCTCTGGCAGCCGGTGTTGACCTGGAAGCGGCCGTTCGTCCCGAAGCTCACCCCGACGATCCCCTCCAGGTCGACCGGCGATGCTCCTGCGACCTCGACCACCTTCCACGGCCTGTCCGTGATGACGTCCGCGCTCGTCATGCACGCGGCGACAAGGAGGACGGCGGCAACGAGCGACAGGAACCGGAGCGGCACCTTCATGGCCACGATCCTAGCGCGGGATCAGAGCAGGCCGCGCACCGCCGCCGCGACCGCGCGCCCGAGCGTCGCGTGCCCCTCGGGCGCCAGGTGGACGCCGTCGGCCGGGTCCACGCCCGCGACCACCGAGGCGTCCAGGAACGCGACGCCCGCCATCGCCGCGACGGTCCGGTACAGGGCGGGCATCCGCTCGCCTTTCGCCTTTGCCTCGCCGAACCCCCAGACCTCGGAGCGTTCCGTGACCTCGCCCGGGCCCGGCGGCGCGATCAGCAGCACTCGCGGCGCTCCGCCGTCGGCGCCGCATCCGGACGCCAGGGCGTCGTCCACGAGCGCTCGCACGCCGGCCGCGATCTCGGCCGCCGACCGTCCGAAGATCGTCTTCGTGTCGTTGGTGCCCAGCATGATCACGAGCACGTCCACCGGCGCATGCGAGCGGAGGCACGGAAGCAGGTACGTCCGGCCGTTGCGGCCGTCGAGGTAGGGGTCGTCCCAGATCGTCGTGCGGCCGTTGAGGCCCTCCTCGATGACCTCCGCCTCGTCTCCGAGCTCCGCGGCGAGCACACCGGGCCAGCGCACCGCCCTGGGGAAGCGGGCGTACGTCGACGGGTCGAAGCCGTACGTGTTGGAGTCCCCGAAACAGACGATGACGGGCATCCCGCGCTCCCTCTCCCTGTGCTCTCCCCGCCCTGTCAGCCGACCCGGCGCGCCCTCGCGATGCGCGCGGGGCCACCGGCGGCCACCCGGTCCAGGGCCTCGTTGGCCAGCCGGTCCGCCGTGGAATTTTGCGCCCTCGGCACGTGGTTCGCGGACCAGCGGGTGAAGCCTCCGAGCATCGCCTTCGCCTCCGCGTGGAGCGGCTGCAGCTTCGCGTCCTTGACCCGCCACCGCCCGTGGAGCTGCTCCACGATGAGCTTGGAGTCCAGGAGCAGGTCCACCCGTTCGGCGCCGAGCCGCCGGGCGAGCTTGAGCGCCTCGACGACGCCCGTCCACTCCGCGACGTTGTTGGTCTGGTGTCCGAGGGCCTCGGAGATCGTCGCGTCGGGGGACGCGGACGGGCTCAGGGCATCTGCCCGCGACCCGTCGATCAGCGCCGCGCCGAGCGAGGCCGGCCCCGGGTTGCCCCGGGCGGCGCCGTCGGTGCGGATGACCAGATGCCGATAGACCGGCAGGGTGACCCCCTCGGGTCCCGCCCCCTCGACCGGCAGGCTCAGACCCGCCGTCCCGTGATCGCCGAGGAGACCTCGAGGATCGCCTGGGTGATGTGGATCCCGCGCGGGCAGGCGTCGGTGCAGTTGAAGATCGTGCGGCAGCGCCACACGCCGTCCTTGTCGGCCAGGATCTCCAGCCGCTCCTCGGCCGCGTCGTCGCGGGAGTCGAAGATGAACCGGTGAGCGTTGACGATCGCCGCCGGCCCGATGTACTCGGGCTTCGCCCAGAAGGACGGGCACGAGGTGGTGCAGGCCGCGCACAGGATGCACTTGGTGGTGTCGTCGAACCTGGCCCGGTCCGCGGCGGACTGCCGGCGCTCGCGCTCCGGCACGATCCCCTCGTTCTGGAGGAACGGCTGGACGCTCCGGAACTTGGCGAAGAAGCCCTCCATGTCGACCACGAGGTCCTTCATCACCGGGAGGCCCGGCAGCGGGGCAACGGTGATCTTCTTGCCGCCCAGCTGGTCAACCCGGATCTTGCACGCGAGGCGGTTCCGGCCGTTGATCAGCATGGCGTCCGACCCGCAGACGCCGTGGGCGCAGGACCGGCGGAACGTGAGCGTTCCGTCCTGCTCGTACTTCACCTTGTGGAGGAGGTCCAGGACGCGGTCCATCGGGCCGGCCTCGACGGTGTACCGCTCCTCGTGCGGCTTCTGGTCACGCTCAGGGTCGTAGCGGAGGATCCGCAGCTCGACAGTCATCAACATCTTGCTGGCTGGCCTGAGCTTCACACCGGCGGCCAACTTCAACAGCAATTTCACCATTGCCACCAGCGTCAGCGACGGCGTGGCAGCCGCCATCACCGGCACCAAGGCGATGACCGGCACGG
>JANNHX010000621.1:0-2537 GCA_031404615.1 Chloroflexota bacterium | reverse complement strand
GCCGTCATCGCTCGATGGTACGCGGTCATCAGGGGCTCAGGCGCCTGGCAGACCCGATGATCGAGGAGTAAGCGGGGTCCGCTACACTCGCCAGCCATGAGCGTTGACCTTGCCCCCGCTCCGGCGCCGATCGCGGCACCGATCGAGCGGCCGCGCATCTTCTCCGGGATCCAGCCGTCCGGGATCGTCCATCTGGGCAACGATCTCGGCGCGATCCGCAACTACGTCGCCCTCCAGTTCGAGTACGAGGCGATCTATTGCATCGTCGACTACCACGCGCTGACGAGCACGCACGAGGCGGATCTACTGCGCGCCCGGACGCGTGAGATGGCGGCGGCGTTGCTGGCGCTGGGACTGGACCCGGACCGCTGCACGCTGTTCGTCCAGAGCCACCGCCCTGAGCACACCGAGCTCATGTGGCTGCTGTCGACGGTCACGCCGGTGAGCTGGCTGGAGCGGACGCCGACCTACAAGGACAAGGTCGCCAACCAGCCCGACGACGTGAACCACGGCCTGCTCACGTACCCCGTCCTCCAGGCGGCCGACATCGTCATCTACAAGGCCACGATGGTGCCCGTCGGCAAGGACCAGGCCGCGCACCTCGAGCTGTCGCGGGAGATCGTCCGCGCGTTCAACCACCGCTACGGCGAGACCTTCCCGGAGCCGCAGGCGGTGTTCACGAGCGCACCCGTCGTCCTGGGCACGGACGGCGTCAGGAAGATGAGCAAGTCGGTGGGCAACACCATCGAGATCCTGGGCTCGCCGGAGGAGATCCGGAAGCAGGTCATGAGCATGGTCACCGACACGAAGCGGATCATGCGCACCGACCCGGGCCGCCCCGAGGTGTGCAACGTCTGCCAGCTCCACCGGTTCTTCGGCGACGACTGGGAGGCGATCCAGGACGGCGAGCGCACCGCGCGCACCGGCTGCGTCGACACCAAGAAGCTGCTCGCCCAGCGGATCACGGACCATTACGCCGCGGCCCGCGAGCGCTACGCGGAGCTGATGGCCAACCCGTCCGAGGTCGACGGGATCTTGGAGGCCGGCGCGGACCGGCTCAAGCCGATGGCCCAGGCCACCATGGCCGAGGTCCACGCGAAGATGGGCCTTCGCTAGCCCGGCCGTCCCGATTCCTGGGTTCCCGGCCCGCGGGGTCCTCGACCCGCCCTGCGCCGGCGCCCGGTGACCTGCTTGACCGGCGTGGTTACATTGCGCGGCCGAGCCGCCGCCTTCGCGCCGGACCGCCGGCACTGCGCCGGGGGAGACGCGTGATCTCGAACAACCGTGCACCGCTGGCGCATACGCTCCTGGCCGGGCTCGTGGCCGTGCTCGCCGCGTGCGGCGGGTCGGCCCCCGCGTCGCCGGTGGCGCCCTCCGGGCCGGCAGGGGGTTCCCCCGCCGCATCGGGTGCGGCCGTCTCGCCGGACCCCTCACCGGTCGCGCCGCCCAGCGCGCCACCCCTCCCGGACGACATTCCCCGCGCAACCCTCGACGTCACGGTTGCCGACGTCCTGGGATCGGGCGTGATCACGCCCGAGCGTGGCGGGACCATCACTGGGACCACCCCGGACGGCGTGACGTGGACGCTGGTCGTCGGGCCGTGGGCGGTGCGGACCCCCGTCACCGTGGAGCTCCGGCCGCTGACAGGATCGTCGGCGCTCGGCCGCGTCGTCGCCGGGGTGGACCTGGCGCCCGCGGGCCTGCGCATCGCCGAGCCCGCCACCCTCACCGTGAATGGCCTCGTCGTGCCGCCGACCGTCATTGCGGTCGAATACCGGGGCGGAGCCCCCGGGGCCGACGCGCGACTCGTGATCGGGCCCGGGACCGGCGACGGGTCGCTCGCCTTCTCGGTGGCCCACTTCTCCGGGAACGTCGCGGTCGACGTGGGCAACGATGCCACCGCCCTGTTCGAGAAGTGGTCCGCCTCTCGCGGTGGCGACACGCCGGACGGCCGCCAGGCCGCCGCCGAGACGCGCTACGCCGCCGCGGAGCTCGCGGAACGGAACGGACGCATCTCGTCCGAGACGGCCGACGACATCCAGGCCCGGGCGATGGTCGAGTGGATGGAGGCCGAGGCGGATCGGCTCGTCACGGACCCGGAGCTGACGAAGCTCGCGGAGAGCGGCGACCCACGGGACCTGGACGTCATCGACGCCGAGATCGTGCGGATCCTCCAGGTGGAGAAGCAGCTCGCGATCCTCGGCGACGAGACCCGGATAGACGGGCTGGTCAAGGTCGTGGAGATCCTGCAGGCGTACGAGGCTGCGATCGTCTCCAAGGTCCTCGACAGCCAGCGGATCCAGGACGCCGCCAGCTCCGGGCGCGTGTCCGACATGGGCGAGATCGTCGACCTCATCAGTGTCGTGCTGACCCTCGAGCGGCGGATCACGCTCCTGGGCGGCGAGGGCTCCGACGTCCTGGCCAAGGTCGGGAAGCTGCTCGAGCGCTTGCGCACGGGGCTCCTGGCGTCCTGTGCCAAGGCGCCCCTCGACCCGGCGATCGTCCTGGGGCTCGAGCGGATGGTGCTGCTGCTGGGC
>JANNHX010000620.1:0-10321 GCA_031404615.1 Chloroflexota bacterium | reverse complement strand
CCAAATTCAGCCTCGAGTCGCTGGGCATGGACGGTGAGGTGCTGCGCCAGTTCCGCAGGCTGGTGCAGCAACCCCACGGCATCGTCCTCGTCACCGGCCCGACCGGCTCGGGCAAGACGACCACGCTGTACGCCGCCATCCATCCGGGCGAGGGCGAGCACGGTGTCCGGCTCCCCGAGCTGCCCGCCGGCGGCCGGCGGCTCGAGGGGCTCGCCGCGGCCCGCCACCTGTTCACGGTCGCCGCGGGCCTCGACAGCGTCGTCGTGGGCGAGGACCAGATCCTGCACCAGCTCCGCGAGAGCCTCTCGGACCGGCACCTCCCCGGCGCTGCGGGCTGCCCCGTCGACGTCGGCAGCCACGCCCCGAACGCCACGGGTCTTGATCCGGTGCTCGAGCGGCTGTTCCAGGTCGCGCTCCACCTGGGCCGCGAGACGCGGTCCTGGCGCGAGGGGCCGCCGCGCTCGCTCGCCGACGTCGCGCTGGACCGGATGGTCCCGGTCACGGGGCCACTCCTCGGCAAGCGGGTGCTGGTCGTGGGCGCCGGGCGCATGGCCCGCCTCTGTGCCCTCGCCGCGAGCCGCCAGGGGGCCCATGTCCTCGTCGCCAACCGCAGCAGCGACCGCGCGGCCGCCCTCGCCTACGACGCGAACGGCGAGCCCGCCGCCTTCGGCCCGGACGTGGCGCTCCCCGACGCGGACGCGATCCTCCTCGCCATCACTGCCCGCTGGCCGCTCTCCCCCGACGCCCGCACGGCGCTCCTCGCCGGCAGGCAGCCGGTCGTTGACCTGAGCTCGCCGCCGGCGATCGACTCCGGACTGCGCGAGGCCCTCGGCGCCCGCTACACCTCGGTCGACGACATCGCCCGCAGCCCCCAGGACGCGCTGCGCAAGCGGCTCCGCACCCGGTTCGAGCGCGTGCTCGACGACGCCGAGCAGAGCCTCGCCAGCTGGGTCCGCGCCCGCGAGAGCGTCCCGGCGATCCAGGCGCTCGCCGATGTTGCCGAGACCCGCCGCGCCGAGGAGCTGGACCGGCTCTTCCGCCGCATCGAGCTGGACGACCGCGAGCGCGAGCTCGTCGAGCAGATGAGCCAGCGCCTCGTCGCAGGGCTCCTCCACCAGCCCCTCGCCGTCCTGCGGGAAGACGGCACGGGCGAGGCAGAGCGCGCCGCTCGAACGCTCTTCGCGCTGTAGGAGGCGACCGATGACCCGCACGCTCCGCATCGGCACCCGGGGCAGCGCCCTCGCGCTCGTCCAGGCCAACTGGGCCGCCGCCCGCCTCGCCGAGCACGGCGTCGCGACCGAGATCACGATCATCCGCACCGAGGGCGATGACCGGCCCGTCGACACCGCCTGGGGCGAGGGCGCCTTCGTGGGCCGCATCGTCGCCGCGCTGATCGACGGGACCGTGGACCTCGCCGTGCACTCCGCCAAGGACGTCCCCACCGACGAGCACCCGCTCCTCACCATCGCCGCCTATCCGCCGCGCGAGGACCAGCGCGACGCCCTGGTCTGCCGCGAGCGAGGCACGACCCTCGCGACCCTCCCGCAGGGTGTGCGCGTCGGCACCGACAGTCCGCGCCGGGTCGCGTTCCTGCGGGCCATCCGCCCGGACCTGCGGATGCACCCGCTGCACGGCAACGTGGACACGCGGCTCGCGAAGCTGGACCGCGGCGACTCCGACGCGCTCGTGCTCGCGGTCGCCGGCCTGACCCGACTCGGGCGCGCCGACCGCATCGACGACATCCTCCCGCTCGAGGCCATGGCATCGGCGCCCGGCCAGGGCTCACTCGCGCTCCAGGTGCGTGCGGACGACGCCGAGGCGATCGAGGCCGTGGGGCTTCTGGACCACCTGCCGACGCGGATCGCGGTCGAGGCGGAACGCTGGCTCCTCAACGGGACCGGCGGCGGCTGCCGGTCGCCGATCGGCGTCGTGGGGCGCGCCGATGACGGGTACCTGACCCTGACGGCCGCCGCGGAGCGCACCTGGGTTCCGGGGCCCGGCGCCGTCATCGAGCCTGTCCGAGTCGGGCGGGTCCGCGGCACGGCACCTGCGGCGGAGCGCCGCGACCTCGCGATGCGCCTCGCGGCGCGGGTCGTCACGCTCCGCGAGCGTCCTCGCGCGCTCGTCGTCCGCCCCGAGGGACAGGCCGGGCCGCTGCTCGCGGCCCTGGCGGCCGCGGGCGTCGACGGCGCGCACGTCCCGGCCATCGAGATCCGCGTGGTCGCCCCCGGCGGTGCCCTGGACGAGGCCATTACGGCCGTGATGCCCGCCGACACCGTCGTGGTGGCCAGCGCGAACGGCGCCGCGGCCGCCCTCGACGCGATGGCCCGGACCGGCGTCGACCCTGCCGGCATCCACTGGGCGGCCGTCGGCCACGCGACCGCACTCGTGCTGCGCGCGGCCGGGGTGAGCGGTGTCTTCGTCCCATCCGTGCCGGACGCCCACACGCTCGCGGCCGAGCTGCCGCTGACCGCCGGCGATCGCGTGCTGGTGGCGCATGGTGACATCGCGGACCCGCTCCTCACCACCGTCCTGCGCGGGCGCGGCGCGGACGTGCGCGAGGTCGTTGCCTACGCGACGATCGAGGCCCCCGAGGATTCGCGTGCGCTCCTCGCTGCGGTCCTCGACGATGGCCCCGTGGACGTCCTTGTCCTCACGAGCCGGTCCACCGTCCGCGGCCTGCTCGCGCTGTGCGGCGATGCGGCCAGGCCGGGACTCCTCGCGACGCCCGTCGTCGCGGTCGGGGCCCAGACGGCCGCGGCGGCCTCTCACGCCGGCTTCCGCCAGGTCCTCGTGGCCCCGGCGCCAGATGCCGCGGTCCTCGCCGCGTTCACGGCCGCTGCCCTCGGCTTCGCGGCCCCCGAACCCGGCCCTGCCCCAGACCCAGTCCCCGAACCCGGCCCTGCCCTCACCGGAGAGACCCGATGACCGTCCAGTTCGAGCACGAGACGGCGGCGATGCCGGACCTCGTGGACCCGGCGCACCGCCTGCGGCGCACGCGCCGCACCGAGGCCCTGCGCGCGTTCGTGCGCGAGACCCGGATCCACCCCCGCCAGCTCGTCGCGCCCATGTTCGTCCAGCCCGGCCACGAGGGTCGCGAGCCCGTCGGATCCATGCCCGGCGTGATGCGCGTGACCCCCGACGAGGCCTTGCGGGACGCGCGGGCCCTGGCCGAGCTCGGCATCGGGGGCGTGATCCTGTTCGGCCTGCCGGCCGAGAAGGACTCGATGGGGACCGGTGGCTGGGTCGCCGACGGGATCGTCCAGGAGACCCTGCGCCGGTTCCGCGACGCGGACCTGGACCTCGTCCTCATCGCCGACACCTGCCTGTGCGAGTACACGGACCACGGCCACTGCGGCCCGCTCCTCGCCGACGGCCGGGTCGACAACGACGCCAGCATCGACCTGTTCGCCCGCACGGCCGCCTCGCAGGCGGAGGCCGGCGCCGACATCGTCGCCCCGAGCGGGATGATGGATGGCCAGGTCGCCGCGATGCGGTGGGGCCTCGACGAGGCTGGCCACCGGGACACCGTGATCCTCGCCTATGCCGCCAAGACGGCTTCGGCGTTCTACGGCCCGTTCCGCGACGCCGCGGGCTCGACCCCGAGCTTCGGGGACCGGCGCGGCTACCAGATGGACCCGGCCAACGGCCGCGAGGCCATGCGCGAGATGGACGCGGACATTGCCGAGGGCGCGGACATGCTGCTGATCAAGCCGGCCATGCCCTCGCTCGACATCCTTGCCGCCGCCCGCGCCCGCTACGACGTGCCGATCGGCGCCTACCAGGTGAGCGGCGAGTACGCGGCCATCGAGGCGGCCGCCGAGCGCGGCTGGCTCGACCGTCGGCGCGCCCACACCGAGGCGACAACGTCCATCCTGCGCGCCGGGGCGGGCTTCGTGATCACGTACGCCGCCGCGGATCTCGCGGCCTGGGCGCGGGAGGCCCGCTGATGAACACCCACGTCACCCCCGCCGGCCGGGCTGTCGGCGGCCGCCAGGCGCTGCTCCGTCGACAGGCCGACGGCCTGTTCCCGGGCGGCGTCAACAGCCCGGTCCGAGCCTTCCGCTCCGTCGGGCGGCCGCCGCTCATCCTCGACGCCGGCACGGATGCCCGCGTTCGCGATGCCGACGGCAACTGGTACCTCGACTACATCGGCTCGTGGGGCCCCGCGATCCTGGGCCACGGCCGGCCCGAGGTGGTCGAGGCGGTCCGCGCCGCGGCCCTCGACGGGTTCGCGCTGGGCGCCACCTCCCCCCGCGAGGTGGAGCTCGGCGAGCGGATCCGGGACGCCATGCCGTCGATGGAGCGGATGCGCTTCACCTCGTCCGGCACCGAGGCCGTGATGAGCGCGATCCGCCTCGCCCGCGGCGCGACCGGCCGGGACATCATCGTCAAGTTCGCCGGCGGCTACCACGGCCACGGCGACAGCCTGCTCGTGGACGCGGGGTCCGGCCTCGCGACGCTGGGCATGCCGGGGTCGGAGGGCGTCACCGCCGCCGCGGCCCGCGACACCGTCGTCGTCGCCTACAACGACCCCGAGGCGATCTCGAACGTCTTCGAGCGCCACGTCGACACGGTCGCCGCGGTCATCGTCGAGCCGGTCGCCGCCAACGTGGGCGTCATCGCCCCGAAGCCCGGCTACCTCGAGTGTCTGCGCGAGGTGACCGAGGCCAACGGCGCCCTGCTGATCTTCGACGAGGTCATCACGGGCTTCCGGCTCGCGAAGGGCGGCGCGCAGGAGCGCTTCGGCGTGAAGCCGGACCTCACGACGCTGGGCAAGATCATCGGCGGCGGGCTCCCCGTGGGCGCGTACGGCGGGCGTGACGACCTGATGCGGCACATCGCCCCCGAGGGCGGCGTCTACCAGGCCGGCACGCTGTCGGGGCACCCCCTCGCGATGGCCGCCGGGGCGGTGACCCTGGACCTGCTGACCCCCGAGGTCTACGGCGGGCTCGAGGAGACCGGGGCGAACCTTGAGGCCGGGCTGCGCGACGCGGCGTCCGCGGCCGGGCGCGACGTGGCGATTGCCCGTGTCGGCTCGCTGCTGACGGTCTTCTTCCGCTCCGGGACCCCGCACGACTGGGCCGAGGCCGGCACCTCCGACCGCGACGCGTACGCGCGGTTCTTCGGGGCGATGCTGGACCAGGGGATCCTGCTGCCGCCCTCGCAGTTCGAGGCGTGGTTCATCGGGACGTGCCACGGCGCGACCGAGGTCACCCAGACCCTCGCCGCCGCCCGCCGGGCGTTCGACGCATGACCACCCCCGCCCCCGAGCCCACCTCCCGCTACCTCCGGGCGACCCGAAGCCTTGCGGTCGACACGACGCCCGTCTGGTTCATGCGCCAGGCCGGCCGCGCGCTCCCCGAGTACCGCGCGATCCGCGAGCGGGCGACCCTCGTCGAGATCACCCGCGACCCCGCGCTGTGCGCCGAGGTCACGCTCCAGCCGGTGCGCCGCCTGGGGGTCGACGCCGCGATCCTGTTCGCCGACATCACCACGCCGTTCCACGGTCTCGGCGTCGCCTTCGACATCGTTGAGGGCCGGGGGCCGGTCATCGAGCGCCCGGTGCGCACGATGGCCGACGTGGAGGCGCTGCGGCCCTTCGACCCGGAGGCGTCCGTCCCGGGGCTGCTCGAGGCGATCCGGCTGATCCGCGCCGAGTCCCCGGTGCCGGTCATCGGGTTCGCCGGGGCGCCGTTCACGCTCGCCTGCTATCTCGTCGAGGGCGGGCCGTCGCGCGACTTCATCAACACCAAGCGTCTCATGCACGCGGAGCCGGAGACATGGGCCGCGCTCCTTGACCGCCTCGTGGACGCGACGATCGCGTACCTCGGCGCGCAGGTGGCCGCCGGCGCGCAGGCCGTGCAGGTCTTCGACTCCTGGGTCGGCGGGCTCTCGCCCCTCGACTACGAGCGACGTTTGTGGCCGTGGATGCGCCGCCTGTTCGAGGGGATCGCCCCGCTCGGCGTCCCGGTGACGCACTTCGGCGTCGGGACCGGGGGGATCCTGGGGCTGCAGGCCTCGGCCGGCGGCGACGTCATCGGCCTCGACTGGCGCATCGCGCTCAGTGAGGGCCGGCGGCTCGTCGGCGAGCGGGCCGTCCAGGGAAACCTGGACCCGGTGCTCCTCCTCGGGCCGTGGGAGGGCGTCGCCGAGACCGCGCGCTGGATCCTCGCCCAGAACGCCGACCGTCCCGGCCACGTGTTCAACCTCGGGCACGGTGTCCTCCCGGGCACCGACCCCGACATCCTCAAGCGCCTCGTGGACCTCGTCCACGTGGAGGGAGCGTCCCGATGACCGATGCGGTCCTGCTCATGGCCTACGGCTCGCCCGACCGGCTCGACCAGGTCGAGGCCTACTACACCGACATCCGCCGCGGGTCGCCGCCCCCGCCGCACCTCCTCGAGGAGCTGCTGGGCCGCTACCGGGCGATCGGCGGCGGGTCGCCGCTCTCCCGCATCGTCGAGGAGCAGCGGGCCGCCGTGGAGGCAGAGCTCGCCGTGCGCGACATCCCGGTCCGCGTCTACGCCGGGATGCGCCACATCGCGCCGCGGATCGGTGACATCGTCAAGGGCATGGCCGCGGACGGCGTGACCCGGTTCACCGCGATCGCCCTGGCCCCACAGGCCTCGTCCAACGCGGCGGGTTACAGGCGAGCCGTGGACTCGGCGCTCGCGGAGATCGCCGCGGCCGGCGCGACGCCCCCGACCGTGGAGTTCGTCCGCTCCTGGCACGATCAGCCACGCTTCATCGAGGCCCTCGCGAACACGACCCGCGAGGCGTACGAGCGGTTCGACGACCCCGACGGCGTCCGGTTCATGTTCACGGCGCACAGCCTGCCTGCCCGGGTCCTCGCCGACGGCGACCCGTACCCGACGGAGCTGGCCGCCACCGCCGCGCTCGTCGCCGAGCGCCTGGGAATCGACGGCTACGCATTCAGCTACCAGAGTGCGGGCCGGACCGGCGAGCCGTGGCTGGGTCCGGACATCCTCGAGGAGATCCGCCGCCTCGCCGCCGAGGGGGTCAAGGGCCTCGTCATCCGGCCGGTGGGCTTCGTCGCCGACCACCTCGAGGTCCTCTACGACATCGACATCGAGGCGCAGGGTGTGGCCCGCGAAACCGGGATTCGCATCGAGCGCGCCCGCTCCATGAACACCGATCCCGTCTTCATCGCCGGCCTCGCCGACATCGCGGCCGCGTCCCTCTCCACCATCGCCGCCGCCTAGGCCGGGAGTCCCGCCATGACCACCATCACCGATCCCGTTCCGGCCGGCCGTCCCGCCGGCCAGCACGGGGGCCATCCCGGCGGCATCACCGGCGTCGGCGCCGTCCGTGCCGAGGGCTACGTCTACACCCGCGCGCCCATGCTGGTGTACTGGGAGACGACCCTCGCCTGCGGTCTCGCCTGCCGCCACTGTCGCGCCGATGCGATGGCCGAGCGCAACCCGCTCGAGCTCACGACCGAGGAGGGCTTCACGCTCCTCGACGAGATCACGAAGTTCGGCCGGCCGTACCCGCACGTCGTCTTCACCGGCGGCGATCCACTCAACCGCCCCGACCTCCACGAGCTGGTCCGCGCGGCCACCGAGCGGGGGATCGGCGCCTCGCTGGCGCCCGCGGCGACGCCGCTCCTGACCCAGGAGATCATGGAGAGCCTGCGCGACGCGGGCGTCCAGAACATCAGCCTCAGCCTGGACGGCTCGAATGCCGAGCGCCACGACGGCTTCCGCATGGTCGAGGGGACGTTCGAAAAGACCCTCCAGGCCGCGAAGTGGGCGCGCGCCGCCGGCCTCCCGATCCAGGTAAACACGCTCGTCACGGACGAGACGCTCGCCGACCTGCCGGCGATCTACGAGCTCCTCGTGGGCATGGACATCATGCGCTGGAGCCTGTTCATGCTGATCACGACCGGGCGGGGGAGCGGCCTCAAGGAAATCACCCCGGTCGAGTCGGAGAAGCTCAACGGCTGGCTGTTCGGGCTGTCGAAGACGTCGCCGTTCCAGGTCAAAACCACCGAGGCCACCCACTATCGCCGCCTCGCGGTCCGCCAGATGGAGGCGGACGGGATGGCCTTCGAGGACATCCTGCGGACGTCCGTCGGGCGCGGCTTCGGGATCCGGGACGGCAACGGCATCGTGTTCATCAACCACGACGGGACCGTGAACCCGTCGGGCTTCCTGCCGATCCCGCTGGGCAACGTCCGCGAGGCGTCCATCGTGGACCTGTACCGGGACCACCCGGTCATGCGCGGCCTGCGCGAGCCGGAGGGCTTCAAGGGTCGCTGCGGCATCTGCGAGTACGCCCGCGTCTGCGGCGGTTCCCGGGCACGCGCCTACGCATGGACGGGCGACCCGCTCGAGTCCGACCCGCTGTGCCCGTATGTCCCCACCGGCAACGTCCCCGCCTACGGGATGGCGTAGGGCATCGTCATGAGCGTCCTGGTCATCGGCGGGGGCATCACCGGCCTCGCCGCGGCCCGCTCCCTCGTGCGCGACGGCGTGCCCGTCACGCTGGTCGAGGCAGGCCCGCGTCTCGGGGGCAAGATCGCCACGGAGCGGACGGACGGGCTCGTCCTCGAGATGGGCCCGGACTCGTTCCTTGCGACGCGGCCCGCGGCCGTGACGCTGGCGCGTGAGCTGGGTCTCGGCGACGAGCTGGTCGGGACCCGCGACCCGCGCGCGGTCTACATCCGCCACCAGGGCGAGCTTGTGCCCATGCCCGAGGGCCTGGGTCTCGTCCTGCCGACGAAGGCGATGCCGTTCGCCCGCACGCGGCTGTTCTCGTGGCCCGAGAAGTTCCGGATGGCGAAGGACGTCCTCTGGCCGCGGATGCTCCCGGCCGATGACATCGCGGTGGGAACGTTCCTTCGGCGGCGTCTCGGGTCGCCGATCGTGGACCGGCTCGCCGGGCCGCTCGTGGGCGGCGTCTACGGAACCCCGATCGACG
Organism: Chloroflexota bacterium; assembly: GCA_031404615.1. GTDB lineage: Bacteria > Chloroflexota > Limnocylindria > Limnocylindrales > CSP1-4 > CAIXZV01. The sequence continues at coordinate 1,375 of JANNHX010000620.1, read as the reverse complement.
AGCTGTCGCTGGACGCGGTCGTGCCCCAGCTCCGGGTCGCGGAGCGCGAGCACCGGAGCCTGCTGTTCGCCGGGCTGGACGACGGCCGCAAGATGCGGGCCGCAGTGGCGAAGCGCCCGCCGGGCGCGAAGTCGCTTGGCGTGTTCGTGTCGCTGCGCGGCGGGATGGGGACGCTGGTCGACGCGCTCGAGGTGGGGCTCGCGGCTGCCGGCGCGGACGTCCGGACCTCGTGCGCGGTGCGCTCGCTGAGCCGCGCCGGGACGGGGGTCGCGGCACGGTTCGAGGACGGGTCCATGGACCGCTTCGACGCGGCGGTGCTGGCGGTGCCGGCGCCCGTCTCCGCGCGGCTGCTCTCGGGCGAGGTCCCGGGGGCCACTGCGGCGCTCGAAACGGTGCCGCACGGGACCAGCATCCTCGTCACGCTGGCGTACCGGAGGGAGCGCGTCGGGCACCAGCTCGTCGGCCACGGGTACCTCGTGCCGGCGTCCGAGGGCGGCCCGATCTCCGCCTGCACCTGGTCCTCCGAGAAGTGGCCGGGCCGCGCCCCCAACGACGTGGTCCTGGTGCGGATGTTCGTCCGCGACGAGGGTTCCGCCACGTCCCTCCCCGAGGCGGATCTGGTTGCCGCGGCTCGCGCCGATGCCGAGCGGACGCTGCGCATCGACGGCGAGCCCCTGCTGGTCCGCGTCTCCCGCTGGGACGGGGCCATGCCGCGCTACACCGTGGGGCACCTTGGGCGCGTCGCCGCGATCGAGGCGGCCGTCACGGCGTGGCCGGCGGTGACGGTGGCGGGCGCCTCGTACCGGGGCGTGGGGCTGCCGGACTGCGTGACGCAAGGTCAGGCCGCCGCGACCCGGATCGGGGAGTGGTTGGGGACGCGAGCGGCACCCGAGGTCGCCGCGGGGGTCTGACTCCTGCTCCCTGGCCCGCCCGGAAGTCAGCACGCGACATGGCGTGCGGGAGCGATGTCAACCACCGGTGCTCGGCGGCCGTGGCAGCCACGGACACTAGCGGGCCGCGATCAGTCCTGCGGCGTCCGGCGGCCGTATAGTCGAACCCCGTTACCGAGGAGGACCTCCGATGCGCAGCGTGACCTATTCGATGGGCGTCTCGCTTGACGGCTACATCGTCGGGCCGGACGGCGGCTTCGACTGGACGCGGCCCGACGAGGAGGTCTTTCGCTTCTGGATCGACGAGATTCGAGAGGTCGGCGTCCACCTGATGGGACGACGGCTGTACGAGACGATGCTGTACTGGGAGACCGCCGACCAGGATCCATCGCTCGACGACTCGGAGCTCGAGTGGGCCGCACTCTGGAAGCCGCTCCCGAAGGTGGTGTTCTCCACCACCCTGTCGGTGGTGCAGGGCAATGCCC
>JANNHX010000619.1:0-5829 GCA_031404615.1 Chloroflexota bacterium | reverse complement strand
CGGCGGGTGGATCATCAGCGGCATGGCGATCAGATCGATCATGTCGGAGGGCACCCTCGCAGGGGCCGTGAACGTCTTCGGGTCGATGATCGACCAGCTCACGGTGCTCACGCTCGTCACCGAGTCGATGGTCGCCGTCGGAGCTGTCCTGCTCGTGGTCGTCATGGTGCGCATCGAGCGCCGCGCGTCCGCGCGTGACCGCGAGATCCGCGTCGCGTTCCTGGGTCCGGGCGGCGCCCGATGACCGTCACCATGACGCCGGCCGACGGGGCGCCGGCGCCCGATCCCGTGGAGCCCGAGGCGACGTCCGAGGCGACGTCCGAGGCGACGTCCGAGGCGCCGCCGCTCCCCTCCGCCGAGCCCCTTGGCCATCGCCATCGCCGCCGCAGGATCGCGCTCGCGCTGATCCTGCTCCCGGTGCTGCTGGTCGGGGGCGCTGCCGGTGGCCTCCTCGCCTGGGACGCCGGCTATGAGGGAGCGATCCTCCCCGGGGTCCACGTCGGGACCGTCGACCTGTCCGGGATGGACCGTGCCGCGGCCGCGGCCGCCATCGCCGCCGCCTACCCCTACCACGAGGGCCGCGTCGTGCTGCGTACCCCCGATGGCGACGTTGCCATCGCCTACGCCGACATCGGCCGCCGCCCCGACATCGACACGCTGGTCGACGAGGCCATGGCGAGCGGCCGGGCCGGGACGACCGCCGAGCGCGCGATCGCCGAGATCCGCCAGGCCATCGACGGGACCGTCCTGGCGCCTCGTGCCGTGTTCGACGAGGCCGCCCTCGGCGCCGCCGTCGGGGCCGCCGTCGCCCCCCTCGAGAAGGAGCCGGTCGACGCGACCATCGCCATGACCCCCGCGGGGCCGGTGACCACCGCGGCGCGGGCCGGCCGGACTGTCGACGCGTCGCCATTCGCCGCCGCGGCCATCGTCGGCGTCACCGGCGCCGATGCCCCGCGCGACGTCCTGGTCGACGTCACGGCGACCGCGGTCGCCCCGGCCATCGCCGACGAGGCCGTCAGCATCGCCCGCGTCCGCGCCACCCGGCTCGTCGGCGATATCGCGGTCACGTGGGGCAAGAAGACCTGGACCATCAAGGCCGACACGGTCCGCGGCTGGGTCCGCTTCGAGACCCGCCCGGACGGCTCCGTCGTGCCGGTCGCGGACGTCACCTCGGTGGACGCGTCGCTCGCGAAGGCGGCCAAGTTCGTGGCGAGGAAGCCGGTGAATGCGACCTTCCTCAAGTCGAGACGCGGCAGGGTCGTGGGCGTCGTCGCCAGCCGCGACGGCCGTGCCCTGGATGTCGAGGCGACCATCGCCCGCGTCGCCGCCGAGCTCGAGGCGCGCAGCAACGGCAGCCCCGGCGCGGCGGTCAAGGTCGCCACGGCGAGCGTCGCCCCCAAGCTGACGACCGAGGAGGCGCAGAAGACGGCGCCGCTCATGGTGAAGCTCGGCGGCTGGACGACATACTTCCCCGTCAGCGAGCGCAACTATTTCGGCGCCAACATCTGGCGGCCCGCCCAGATCATCAACGGGACGGTCCTCGCGCCCGGCGCGACGTTCGACTGGTGGCGCGCGATCTGGCCCGTCACCACGGCTCGCGGCTTCGGGCCTGGCGGCATCATCCGGTCCAACCACACGGACCCGACCGGCGCCCTGGGCGGCGGCATGTGCTCGAGCTCCACGACGCTGTTCAACGCGGCACTCCGGGCCGGCCTCCGGATGGGGCAGCGCTCGAATCACACGTACTACATCAACCGCTACCCGCTCGGCCTCGACGCGACGGTGTCGGTCATCGGCAACAGCCGCCAGTCGATGACGTTCACGAACGACACCGGGCACCCGATCGTCATCCGCGCCTTCAAGATCCGTGGCGCGGGCGGCAAGGGCTACGTCCGCTACCAGATCTGGGGCATCCCGGACGGTCGCAAGGTCGAGCTGAGCCGCCCGTCCGTGGCGAACGTGCGGAAGGCCACGACCAACGTCGTGACGGTGTCGACGCTCCGCCATGGCGTCCGGGAGCAGACCGAGTACCCGTCCAACGGCATGGACGTCTCGGTGGTCCGGATCGTCCGCAGCGCGAGCGGCAAGATCATCCACCGTGAGGTCTGGCGGACGCACTACAGGCTCTGGAACGGCCGGATCGAGGTCGGCGCCTAGGCTCCGTCTCGCGCTCAGCCGTCGCCGTCGAGATAGGCGAGCACCGCGAGCACGCGCCGGTGGTCGGTGCGAGAGTCCGGCAGGTCGAGCTTGCCGATGATGCTGGTGATGTGCTTCTCGGCCGCGCCCTCGGTGATGGTCAGGGCCTCAGCGATGCCGGCGTTCGTGCGGCCCTCAGCCATCGCGGCGAGGACCTCGCGCTCCCGCGGGGTCAACGCGGAGAGGCGGTCGTCCTGGCGCCTCCGGACCATGAGCTGGGCGACGACCTCCGGGTCCAGCGCGGTCCCACCCAAGGCGACCCGCTTGAGCGCGTCGAGGAAGTCCCTCACGTCCGCGACACGATCCTTGAGCAGATAGCCGACGCCACCGCCCCGGTCCGCCAGCAGCTCGCTCGCGTACTGGCGCTCCACGTACTGGCTCAGGACCAGGATCGGCGTGCCCGGGACGAGGCGACGGGCCTCGAGGGCGGCGCGCAGCCCCTCGTCGCGCTGCGTGGGGGGCATCCGCACGTCGACGACGGACACGTCCGGCCGATGCTCCACCGCCGCGCGCACGAACGCCGGCCCATCGCCGACCTTGGCGACGACCGTTGCGCCGGACTCCTCGATGAGGCGCGTGAGGCCCTCGCGGAGGAGCACGGAGTCCTCGGCGATGACGACCCGCAGACCCTTGACGCTCATGGGCAGATGATGCCCCACCCGGACGCCTCGGGGGGACGCCTCGGGAGGCCCTGTTGCCGCCGACGCGTCGGCCGTCACGCCACCGACACGCCACCAGTGGTGGGGATTCCCCCACCCCCAGGACACCCGCTCCCCGGCTGGGAGCGCGCGGGTCCCGCACCTACGGTTGGAGCCTGCACAACCCCATCACGGATGAAGCACCCATGCGTCACGACACCTCGCTCCCCCGCGCGGTCCCGAGAATGGTAGGGTCGGGCCGATGACCGCGGACTCCGCTCCGACCACCCCGATCGCACCCCCGGCGCCCCCGTCCAGTGCCGGCATCCCGGGTCCCGCCGGACGCGGCGCACCGGCCGCGCCCGCTGTCCGCACGGGCCGGGGGCCTGTCGTGTCTTTCCTGCTGTCCCCCATCGACGGCCGCTCGTGGCGCGCCGCGCTCTCGATCGGCCTCGGGTTCCTCACGACGATCATGGCGTTTTCGATCGTCGCGACGCTGTTCTCGACGGGCGGCTCCCTGCTCCTGGTCCTGGTCGGCTTCCCCATCGTGGCCCTCGGCATCGAGGCGGCCCGGCTGTTCGCGAAGCTCGAGCGCTGGCGCATGACGGTGATTGACGACCACCCGCTCATCGCCCACCCCTACAAGACCGCGGTGCTCGCGCCCAGCGAGCCCTACGGCCCCTGGGTCCGCCAGCTCGCCGAGGCCGCCTTCCTCGACACCTCGCGCTGGCTCGACGTCGTCTACGTGCTGATCGCCGTCCCGCTCACGGCCATCGAGTTCATCGTGGCCGTGATCCTGTGGACGCTGTCGGCCGCGCTTCTCCTGACGCCGATCGCGCTCCTGTTCCCGCGCGAATGGGTCACGTTCCAGGTCGGCGCCCTCCAGCTCGACCCCGTCCTGGCGGTGGCGTCGACGTTCTTCGTCGGCCTCATGCTCCTGCCGGTCGCGGCGTCCGCGACCCGCGGCATGGCGATCCTGCACCGCTACGTCGTCGAGGGCCTGCTGTGCATCTCCCCGACCGAGGCGCTCCGCCGTGACAACGAGCGCCTGCGCGGCAGCCGTTCGGCCGCGATCGAGCTCGAGGCCAGCGAGCTGCGCCGCATCGAGCGCGACCTCCACGACGGCGCCCAGCAGCGGCTCGTCATGCTCGCCATCGACCTCTCGCTCGCGGAGGACAAGATCGCGACGGACCCGGCCGCGGCGAAAGCGCTCGTCGCCGGTGCCCGCGACCAGGCGCGCCAGGCGCTGGGTGAGCTGCGTGACGTCGTGCGCGGCGCCGCACCGGCAATTCTCATGGACCGCGGGCTGGTCGCCGCCCTCTCGGCCGTCGCGGGCCGCAGCCCCATCCCGACCTACGTCGACAGCACCCTCGCCCAGGGCGAGCGGCTGCCGCACGGCGTGGAGCGTGCCGCGTACTACGTCGTGTCGGAGGCCCTCACGAACGTCGCCAAGCACGGGCACGCCAGGCGATGCGACGCACGGCTGATCCGGCAGCCCGGCTGGCTCTTCGTGGAGATCCGCGACGACGGCGCCGGCGGGGCCACGATCGTCCCGGGCGGCGGGCTCGCCGGGCTGCGGGACCGCGTCGAGGCGCTCGCCGGCCGGCTCGAGCTCCTGAGCCCGGTCGGCGGGCCGACGATCATCCGCGTCAGCCTCCCCGCCGGCAGCGTCTGACGGCCCGAGGCGCCACGCCTCGCCGGGCTCCGGGTACAGTATCGAACAGGCGTTCTATGCGGTTCGATAGCGGAGGCCGGCGATGGCGGACTGGCTCGTGGACATCTCGACGGATCCCCGGCGCTTCCCGGTGGTCAACCACCGGCACGTGAACGGGACCCTGCGCGCGGAGCGGGACCGGACGCCGTCCGTGACGCTGGACCACGACGGGCGGCGCGTCGAGCGCTGGTCCTACGCCTGCGCCTGCGGCGAGATGTACAGCTGGGACCGACGGCCGGCGGCATGAGGGGCCGGCGGCATGAGGCGCGGCATCGTTCCCCGCCGGGACCCCGCACCCCGTTAGGATCGGGCCATGCCGTATCCCGCCATCCCAATCGACCCGAACACGCGCCTGGTCGTGCTGACCGGCGCCGGCGTCTCCGCGGAGTCCGGCCTCGCGACGTTCCGGGGTGCCGGCGGGCTGTGGGAGGGCAGCCGGATCGAGGATGTCGCGACCCCCGAGGCCTTCGCTGCCGATCCCGAGCGCGTCTGGCGGTTCTACGCGGAGCGTAGGGCGGGTGCCTCGGCGGCGCGGCCCAATGCCGCCCACCTGGCGCTGGCGGATGCGGAGACACGCATGGGCGAGCGGTTCCTGCTCGCGACACAGAACGTGGACGGCCTCCATCCCCGCGCCGGGAACCGGCGCGTCGTGGAGCTGCACGGGTCGCTGTGGCGGTCGCGGTGCTCGGCCTGCGATGCCCCGCCGGTCGAGGACCACTCGACGGACATCGCCCCTCCCCTCCCTGCCTGCGCCGTGTGCGGCGCGCTGATGCGCCCGGACATCGTCTGGTTCGGGGAGATGCTGGACCCGGCCCACGAGTGGGCGGTCCGGCGGTTCCTGGAACAGCGCGGGATGACCCTTCACGAGGTCCACCCAGTAGGCGACCCGCGACGGGTTGACGTTGCCGTTCACGTAGTTGACGGTCTCCGGGAACGTGAAGATGACCTTCAGTCCGCACTTCTGGGCGGCATTCAGGTAGTTCCGGACGTTGTTGGGGCCGGCCGCGTTCTTGATGACGTGGGTGAACTTGCCGCCGCAGATCCCCAGTTTGTTGTTGACGATGTCCTCGAGGGGCACGTTCTGCAGGACCATCGGCGTCGAAGCGTCCGTGGGGGCTGCGGCAGCGACCGTCGTCGTGCCGAGCATCGTCATCAGGAGCATGGCCCCGAGGGCGGGGGCGAGGAGCAGGTGGCGGCGAGATTGACGCGGGGTTCCGTTCTTGACCTGACGATGACAGGGTAGCCCGGTCTGCCGATAGACGACGGTTGCGTGATTTGTGC
>JANNHX010000618.1:0-4244 GCA_031404615.1 Chloroflexota bacterium | reverse complement strand
GGGGAAAAACGTCGGTTGGACTTGTCCGATCCCACCAGTCGACATTAAACTCCTCTTCCCAAATTCATCGGCATGCGGCGGATACAACTTTCCAAAGTGGCGGAATCGGCAGACGCGCCGAACGGCCCGGGCGGGACATCGAAGACGCCGGGGAACTCCGGCGGCACCCGCCCCGGGAGGCCACGCACGACATCGGTCATGACCCAGTCGGTGTGACCCCACAGCACGAGGCGGCCGTCGTGGAGGCGGCCCTCGGTGCGGCGCCGGGCCCAGACCTTGCGGAAGCCGATGACCGCGGTCGACAGCTCGACGGTCTGGCCCAGCTGGACCGGCTCCAGGATGGCGAGCTCCGCGGCTCGCACGACCCAGGCGAGGTCGCGCTCCGCGTACCAGGCACGGTCGAAGCCCATCCGCTCGGAGTGGACCCAGGCGACGTCCTGGGCGTAGCGCAGGAGCGCGGACGACCGAACGACGCTGTCCGGCCCGCACTCGTCGAAGCGCACCCGGTACGCGACGGAAACCCCACGGACGTCCTCCGGGTCGGGGCTGGGCGCGCTCAAGCGGGCCTTCGCCCGGCGAGCCGGTCCAGCCCTTCGAGGGCGATGAGCTTGAGCCCGTCGAGCGCAACGGGTCCGCGCTCGCGCACGAGCCGGACCTCGCACGACCGCCGCGCGTCGAAGACCACGAGGCCCACCAGGAGCTTGACCTCCTCGTCGACCGCGCCGCGGCGGGCGTCGTCGAGCTGGTGGAGGACGTCCGCCTTGATGCCCCGGGCGCCCCACTTGCAGTCCCACGCCTCGCCGGCGCCGTCTCGCTCGACCGTGACGTCGTAGGGATGGATCTCGGCCGGCCGGCCGTCGAACAGGATCCTGCGCTCGCGGCGGACGGGCTCGGGGCCGGTGCGCTCCGCGAGGAGGCGCTCGGTGAGGGCCTCGACGATGGCACCACGGAACTGGCTGCGGGTCTGCTCCCCGCGGTCCGCGACCTGCAGCGAGACCTCGAGGATCGCCTCGGAACGGTCGCGGACCGGGTTTCCGGGCGCGGGCGCCGCAGCCCCGAACAGCGTCGGGAACATCGTCCGCCAGGCGCCCGGATCGGTGGACTCGCCGTTCATCGCCGCGCGGGCGAGGAGCCGCTGGGTCGTGGTGGCGCCCGCGAGCAGGTCCGCGGCGCGCGCGACGAGCGGGTCCGCCTGGATGTGCGCGTAGACGATCGCGCGCCCGTCCGGCCGCGCCTCCATGAACCGCATCAGGCGGCCTCGCCCAGCGCCGCGAGGGCGACCTGCGGGAGGGTGGACATCCAGTCGATGGCGCGGTGCGGGTCCGTGACCCTGACCGCCTCCTCGACCAGCGCCTCGATCGCGGCCTCCGTGCCGGCCGGTGCCGGCTCGGCACCGCGGGCGGCGGCGACGGCGAGCAGCCGGGCGCGCCAGACCGTGTCGAGGTCGGTGGTGTACTGCAGCTCGTCGGCGATGGGCTCGGCGGTGGCGGAGAGCGCATCGAAGCCGGCGATGGCGCGTTGGATCAGGTCGGCGACGGTCATGGGCATCGCCCGCAGCGTACGCCGGTCGCGCATTCCGCGGGCGCCGGCGCGCCCGCGACCACAGACGCTGCGGGTGGGTGGCGGAACCGGGGTTCACGGCCGACGGTCGGCCGGGGCCGGCGTCAGGCGAGCTCGCGGCTCCCGGCCAGGGCGACGGCGGTGGCCCGCGGGCTGGAGTCGATCCGGGCCTGGGCCTCGCGCACGAGCTTGCCCATGGCGCGTCGACCGGCAGAATCCCAGCGAGCCGAGTACGTCCGGATGGCGCGGCGGCGGATCTCGTAGGCGTGCACCCGGTCGCCGGCGCGCTCGAGGCGGGCGACGGCGTCGAGCACCTCCCGGTAGAGGAGGGGCAGGTCCGCGGCGGGGATGGACTCGTCCATGGCACAAGCGTGCCTGCGACCGGCCGCGACCGGCATGGGTGGGTGGTCCCGGGCGGGTCCGCCATCGGTCAGGGGGGCGGTGCGCCGGCGCACCGACTGGTGGCCTGCTGGACCTGCGGAGTCGCCCGCCGGGTCAGTCGCCCCGGTGGGCCCCGGACTCGATGCGGAACCCGCCCGAGAGTCCGCGCGCCGGCTCCCAGCGCGCCTGCACCCCGTCGACCCACCCTGCGGGGGGTCCCTCCTCGAGCCGCTCGAGCAACGCCTCGAGGTCCCGCCGCGGCCCCTCGGCCAGGACGCGCACGGCGCCGTCGCTCATGTTCGCGACGTGCCCGTGGAGGCCCAGCGCCATCGCCTCGCGCAGTGCGAAGACGCGATAGCCGACGCCCTGGACGCCGCCTCTCACCGTCGCGTCGAGGCGGACGCGAGAGGCGGACCCGGGCGCGGTGCCCGAGCTGTCGGCATACCCGGCGTTCCCCGGCGGTCCGCCGCTCCTCGCGCTCACGCCGCCCCCGCGACGCGCCCCCGGCGGGGCCAGCGGATGAGCAGGACGTCGAGCACAAGCTCCGGGGTCGCGTTGACCTCCAGCAGCTCGCCGGCGCGCACGAGGCGCGCGAGGGCCGCCGCGGCTTCGCCGGGCGGCAGGTCCCGGGCGGCGGCGACCAGCTCCTCGAGCAGCGCCACGTCGCGGATGGAGCCCGGGGCGCCGCGCTGGGCACAGGCCAGGTCCCGGGCGACGTCCCGCCAGATGTCGAGCAGGAGCGAGAGGGCGCGCCGGCGCTCGGCGGCGGTCACCTTGCCGGTGCCGGCCTCTGGGGCGGCATCGCCCTCGGCGTCGTCCGCGGGTCCCGCGTCCGAGGGGGCCGCGTCGGCAACCGCGGTTGTCGCGACCTTGCCCTTGCCGCGCTTCCTGGGGGCCTCCGCGGCTACCGCGGCCGCGGCGGGCTCCAGGGCCTTCGCCAGCGTCATCGCCCGGCCGAGGAGGTCCTTCGAGGCGACGAGCCGGTCCGCGCGTCCGCGAGCCAGCAGGTCCAGGAGCGTCCGGACGAGCTCGCCTCGCACCCGCTCGGCCTCGGGCGCGGCGGCGTAGGCGACCGCGACGCCCGGCCGCCCGCCGGCGAGCCGCGCGAGCCTGGCGGCGGTGGGCGGGTCGGCGATGTCCCGCCGGGCCAGCAGCAGTTCGACGTCCCGCGTCGAGACGGTCCCGAGGCGGATCCGCGCGCAGCGGGAGCGGATCGTGGGCAGGAGCTGTTCCTCGTCGTCGACGCAGAGCAGGATCGTCGTGGCCGGGGGTGGCTCCTCGAGCGTCTTGAGCAGCGCGGACTGCGCGACCTCGTTCATGCGTTGGGCGTCGCGGATGATCGCGACGCGCTCGCCGCCCTCGACGGGGAGCAGCGAAAGATCGACGGCGAGGCGCCGGATCGAGCCGGGCTCCGGGTGCTGGTCCTCGCCGATCCTGATCTGGTTCCCCGGACCGGACGGCACGAGCCGGTGGAGGTCAGGGTGGTTGCCGTGCTCGACCATGCGGCAGCCGCGGCACTCGCGGCAGGGCCGGTCCCCGCCTGCCGCACCCGTGCACAGGAGCGCGGCGGCGAGGTCCGAGGCGAGCTGGTGCTTGCCCACCGACGCCGGGCCCACCAGGAGCAGGGCGTGGGGGACGTGGGACCCGAGCATGGCGTGGACGGCCGCCGCGGCGGCCGGCTGGCCGACGGTGTGGAAGCCGTCCACGATGCTTCGATCCAGGGCGGGTCGGGGGTCAGCCCCCGGCGGCCGGCGCAGCCTTGCGGGTCGTCCGGCGCTTCGGGGCCGCGGCGGGTGCCTCGGTCGGAACCTCGGCAGCCGCGGCCTCGGCGACGGGAGCGACGGCCTTGCGGGTCGTCGTCCGGCGCTTCGGAGCCGCGGCGGGTGCCTCGGCGGCCGGGGCGGCCTCGACCGGAGCCTCCACTGCCGGAGCCTCTGCGACTCTGGCGGCCTTGCGGGTCGTCCGGCGCTTGGGGGCCTCGGCGGGTGCCTCGGTCACGACCTGGGCGACGGGTGCCTGGGCAACGGGGGCCTCGGCAACCGGAGCCGCAGCGACGATGGCGGCCTTGCGGGTCGTCGTCCGGCGCTTCGGAGCCGCGGCGGGTGCCGCGGCGACTGCCCTGAGCCTCGCGGGCGCGAATAGCGCCGCAAAGGCGCCTGAACTCCTGCGATCGGGCCCCAGGTGGCCGGGCGAGACTGCCTGGGTGGCATGCCGCAGGGACGCGGCGTGCCGGCACAGGAGAGCCGATGAACCGCCGCAACTTCACGCCACAGCCGGGCCGCCTGGCCGGCGCCTGCGTGTCG
>JANNHX010000617.1:0-2361 GCA_031404615.1 Chloroflexota bacterium | reverse complement strand
CCAGCTGCTGTACGGCGTGATCCTGTTCCTGTTCTTCGACACGATGGGCAACGGCGCCTACCAGCTCGCGATCCTGAGCCTGCTCGTGACGATGGCCATCGGCCTGTGGCTGGTGAGGCCGGTCAGCGACCGCTGGGCCGGATCGGGCGAGGGCTCCGGCGAGGGCTCCGGCACAGCCTGAGGCCGCCCGGGCACCTCGCCCCCCCCCGCCCGTCCGGGCTTACACCAGGCACCGGTCGGCGGCCGCCCTGGTGCCGTCGCGCACCGACTGCAAACTTGGCCGCTATGGCTTCTCGGCCGGAGCGGGTGTTTCATGACGCCCCAAGCCCAGAGGGGCTGGACACCGCCGGGGACCCATGCAGACCGTGCGCAACCGTGCGCCCATCGCGGGTTGGCGCATGCCGGATCGGCATGCCCGCTCGCGGAGCGCTTCCACCTGCCATCCGGATCAGGATCGCGCCAGTCGCGGCCAGAGCCTGGTCGAGTTCGCCCTCGTCATCCCCATCTTCCTGACGATGCTGATCGCGCTCGTCGAGTTCACGTTCATCTTCAATGCGATCCTCGCAACCAACTACGCATCGCGCGACGCAGCCCTCCTCGCGGCCGAGGCCGGCAGCGACCTCGGTGGGGACTGCGCGATCCTCAAGGCCGTCGAGGCCGACATCGGCGCGCCGGCCAACCGCTCGCAGATCCAGAGCGTCGAGATCTTCGAGGCGACGGCGGCCGGTGCCCAGACGGGTTCCGTGACCGCCTACTCGCGGACGGGCACCTACGCCTGCACCCTTCCCGACGGCACGGCCATCACGCTGCCGTACACGCGCACCGCGAACGGCTACGCGATGGCGAACCGGTGCAGCGTCCTGGCCGGTTGCAGCGGAACTCCGCTCGACCACGTCGGCGTCCGGGTCACGTACAGACACACGTGGCGGACCCCGTTCGGGAGCTCGTTCGGCCCGTTCCTCGATGTCGTCAAGTCGAACTCGATGCGCATGGAGCCGGTCCTGTGAGCGCCCGGCGCTGGGTCGCGCGCGCGCGAACGGTCGATCCGGCCGCGAAGGCGACGCGCGAGCACGGCCAGAGCCTTGTCGAGTTCTCGATGATCGTGCCGGTCTTCCTGATCCTGCTGCTCGGCATCCTTGAGATGGGCTTCGCCTTCGACCACCTGCTCACGATCAGCTATGCATCGCGCGAGGGCGCCCGAACCGGCGCCGCACTCGCTGATGGCGAGAAGCTCACCAACTGCGCGGACGTCGACAAGTACGTCGTGTCCGCCGTGGAGCGGGTGTTGACCTCGGACGGCTCGCCGGTGCGGACCCACCTGGCGGACATCGGGTCGATCCGCGTCTTCAAGGCCGACAGCTCCGGCGGCGAGGCCGGGCCCGTGAGCGTCTGGACGCCGTCGATGGACGTCGCGGGCAACGGCACCGGCGTGACGGTCGACGGACGCGCGCTGCACTTCGCGCAGGCCTCGTCCTCCTGGGGGCCGTGCTCACGCTCGAACGCGACCAACAACCCCGACTCGATCGGGATTCGGATTGCCTACACCTACCGGGCGGTAACCCCGCTGGCCGGGATCATGCGCTTCATCGGCGGATCGGGCTCCGCCACCCTGGCCATGACCGATCGGTCGGTCATGGCGCTCAACCCGACCGACTAGGACGACGCCGTGACCAATCCCACCCCCGATCGAATCGCATCCCACCCCCACGTCTGGACGCGGCGCCGCCGCAACGAGAAGGGCCAGGTCGTGGTGCTCTTCGCGGGCGCCATTCTCGCGCTCATCGCGCTGTGCGCCGTCGTCATCGACGTCGCCTGGTACTGGACCAACAACCTGCGCATGCAGCGGGCGGCCGACGCCGCCGCGCTCGCTGGCGTGGTCTGGCTGCCGGGCACCCCGAACACGGCGTTCCGGGTCGCGCGCGAAGAGGCGATCAAGAATGGCTACACCGACGGGGTCGGGGGCGTGGTCATCACGGCGAGCGTCGATATCGCCAACAACCGGCGCCTGAAGGTCCAGATCTCGGGCCCAGTGGGGACCTTCTTCGCGCGCGCCGTTGGTGTGACGTCGTGGCCGGCGCGGCGCGAGGCCAAGGCCGACTACGTGCTCCCTGTCCCGATGGGCAGCCCGGTCAACTACTACGGCGTGGGCTTCTTCGAAGGCCGCGTGCCGCACGTCACGACGACCACCACCACGACCAATGCGGCCGCCAACTCCGGGCTGGTTGGCGGCCCGGCGGCCGTGCCGGCCTCGCCGGCGAATGGCGGCACGTGGACGGCGTCGGGCGGGCAGGTCAAGGACGCCGTCACGGGCAACAACAACGTGTATGCCCTGACGGGCACGGACCTCGCGGATGTCATCCC
>JANNHX010000616.1:0-7653 GCA_031404615.1 Chloroflexota bacterium | reverse complement strand
CGCGATCGGACCCGTGCCGAGTTCCTGGACCACCTGGCCCGCCGCTCGCCGGACGCCTGAGGCGCCTCGCCGCGCGCGGCGACCGGCGGCCCGCGGTGGTCGAATCGGTGCATTCGATGCCACACTTCCTGTAGCCGCGTGCATCGAATGCACACATAGAGCCAGGGGGGACGTCGTGCCGCGCCGTAAGCGCCATCCGATGCGCGATCGCCGACGGCTCCGCGCCACGCACGATGGACCGGGTCTGAGATCGGTTAGATGTGCGCCACCGGATGACGCAGGATCGACGCCCGACTCCCTCGGCCGCCCTGAGCAAGTCCCGTTGCGTGCATCGAATGCACACACAGCCTCCATCGAGCGGGGCCGAACGCGCTCTCAGCGGATCGCGCCCAGGATCGTCAGCACCACCCCGAAGAGCAGGACCACGATGGCGGCCACGGCGATGGCCGCCGCGATCAGCGATCCCGATCCGATGAAGATCATGGTGATGAGGACCATCAGGGCGATCGAGGCGATCGTCGGTCCGGCCATCGTGCCGTGTCGCTCGGGCAAGTCCGTCGTGAGCCACGGTCCGAGGGGGTCGATGGCGGGCAGGTCCACCGGCGTGCCACCGATCGGCCGGACGCCACGAGCTGCGTCGTAGCGGGCGCGTCGCTCCGGGTCGGTCAGCCATGCGCGGGCGACATTCAAGCGCTGCATCCGCAGCGTCGCATCGGTAGCGTCCGCCCGAAGGTCCGGGTGCTCGCGCTTGGCGGCCGCCCGGAACGCGGCCTCGATCTCGACGAGACTGGCCGTCACCTCGACGCCGATGGCGCCATAGCAGTCGAACGCCGGCAGGTCACGGTCGGACACGATGGCTATGATGCCTCCATGTCCGATCGACCGCTCAAGGTCCTGATCGCGAAGCCCGGGCTCGACGGCCACGATCGGGGCGCGAAGGTGCTCGCCCGCGGCCTGCGCGACGAGGGCTTCGAGGTCGTCTACACCGGCCTGCGCCAGACGCCCGAGATGGTCGCCACTGCCGCTCTCCAGGAGGACGTCGACGTGGTCGGCCTGTCCATCCTGTCGGGCGCCCACATGACGCTGGTCCCGCGCGTCTGCGCGCAGCTCAGGGAGCGCGGCCTGGACGACGTCCTGGTCACGGTCGGCGGGATCATCCCTGACGACGACATCGAGCCGCTCCGCCAGGCGGGCGTCGCCGGCGTCTTCGGCCCGGGCACCACCATCCGCGAGGTCGCGGACTTCATCCGCGCCAACGCCACCCCGCGCTCCGAGTGACGGGGGATCCGGCCGAGCGCGCCGCGGTCCTCGCCGATGCCGCGCGTGCCGGCGACCGGCGATCCCTGGCCCGCCTCCTCACCGCCGTCGAGAACCACACGACCGTGGCCGAGCACGCCATGCGGCGCATCTACTCAGATGCGGGCGCGGCCCACCTCGTCGGCATCACCGGGCCGCCCGGCTCGGGCAAGTCCACGCTCGTCGCGGCGCTGATCGCCGAGCTGCGCAAGGCCGGCCGCAGCGTGGCGGTCGTCGCGGTGGACCCCTCCTCGCCGATCACCGGCGGCGCGCTGCTGGGCGACCGGGTCCGGATGCAGTCCTACGCCTCGGACGACGGCGTGTTCATCCGCTCGATGGCCTCGCGCGGGCACGCGGGCGGGCTCGCGGCCACCTCTACCGCCGCCGCGACCGTGTTCGACTTCGCCGGGTTCGACATCGTGCTCCTCGAGACGGTGGGCACGGGGCAGAGCGAGGTCGAGGTCGCGGCCGCCGCCGACACGACCGTGGTCCTCGAGGCGCCCGAGATGGGTGACGAGGTGCAGGCGATCAAGGCGGGGCTCCTCGAGGTCGCGGACCTGGTCGTCGTCAACAAGGGCGACCGGCCGGGTGCGCAGCGGACGGCGTCCCAGCTGCGGGCGATGCTCATGCCGTCGGTCATGCGGGAGGACCGGGATCCGGACCGCCCGAGACCCAAGCACCCCGACGTTCTCGTCACGACCGCCGCCACCGGCGAGGGCGTGCCGGAGCTGCTCGCCGCCCTGGACCGCCACCGGATCACCGGCGTGGACGGGGCGACGAGAGCTGCCCGCCGGGCTCGTGCCGCGGCGCAGGTCCGTGCCGTGCTGGTGGAGCGGCTGTGGGACCGCCTCGCGGCCCCGGGGATGGCGGGCGAGACCGACGCGGCGATCGAGGCGGTCGCCGGACACGAGCTGGATCCCTACGCCGCGGCCGACCGCCTGCTGGCGGCGCTGGCGGCCGAACCCGGAACGGAGCCGGAGGAGCGCGCATGAGCATCGAGCGGGTCTTCGTCGCGGGTGCCGGGCTGATGGGCCACGGCATCGCGCAGGTCCACGCCGCCATCGGGAAGGACGTCACGGTCTACGAGCCGGACCTCGCCCGCGCCGAGGCGGGCCTCGCACGCATCGCCGGCAACCTGGACCGGGCGGTCGCGAAGGGCAGGCTCACCGCGGAGGACCGCGACGCGACGCTGGCCCGCCTCACGGGCACCGCGGACCTCGAGGACGCCGCCGACGCCGACCTCGTGATCGAGGCGGTGTTCGAGGACGTCGACGTCAAAACCGCGCTGTGGTCGGCCATCGACGCCATCGCGCCCGACGAGGCGGTCTTCGCCTCGAACACGTCGTCCATCGCCATCGACCGCCTGGCCGCCGCGGTGGGGGAGGCGAGGCGGGCCAGGTTCGTGGGCATGCACTTCTTCAGCCCAGTGCCGGTGATGCCGCTGGTCGAGCTGATCCGCGGCGCGGCGACGGACGACGCCATTGAGGCCACGATCCGCGACCTGGCGGGGGAGCTCGGCAAGCAGGTCATCGTGTCCGCGGACCGGCCCGGGTTCATCGTCAACCGCATCCTGATGCCGTTCCTCGCCGAGGCGATGCGCGCATACGAGGAGGGACTGGGGACGGCGGAGGACATCGACACGGGTGCCAGGGTCGGCCTCAACCACCCGATGGGGCCGCTCGAGCTCGCCGACTTCATCGGGCTCGACGTCTGTCTCGGGGTCATGAACGTGCTGCGCGAGGGGTTCGGGCAGCCGCACTTCGAGCCGCCGGCGATCCTGCTGCGGCTGGTCGCCGAGGGGCACCTGGGCCAGAAGACGGGACGCGGGTTCCACACCTACCCGCGGTGAGCGCGGACCTACCCGCGCTGAGCGCTGAGCCGGCACGGCCGGCGGCTGCGTCAGCCGGCGACGAGGTCCCGGATCATTCCGTCGAGCTCCGCGAGGGCGAACGGCTTGCCGAGGACCCGCAGCCCGGTGGACGACGTGAACGCGACCAGCACCTCGTCGTCCGGGTTCCCGGACATCAGGACGAAGCGCGTCGCCAGGTGGGGATGGCGCACACAGGCCGCGGCATAGAGCTGGGTCCCGCTCATCGCGACCATGGTGTGGTCGGTCATCACGACGTCGACCCGCTCCTCATCCAGGATCGCGAGGGCGGCCGCGCCCGACTCGGCCTGGAGGACGCGGTGATGGTTGCGCTCCAGCATGCGAGCCAGCAGCGCCCGGATCGATCGATCGTCATCGCAGACCAGCACCGTGATCCGGCTCGACGGCCCATCCTCGGCCCCTGCGCGCGGCCACGCCGGGGTGGCGACCGCGGCCCTGCCCCGGGTGCCGGAAGCCGGCAGCGTGACGAGCAGCCGGTTGACGCCGCCGGGTCCCGGCTCGTAGCGGAGCGTGCCGCCGTCCAACTCGATCAGCCGCCGCGCGATCGCGAGGTCCAGCCCGGCGCGCGGTGAGGCCCCGGCGGGCGGCTCCGCGTCGAACAGTGATGCCCGAGCCGCCTCGGGGACCATGGGCGCGTCGTCCTCGAAGGCGAGCTCCACCAGCCCGCTGCCCGGGATCGTCCTCGCGCGCACGTCGAGCGTCCCGTGCGCGTGCGGCAGCCCGAGCGCGTCGAGCTCGTTGACCACGATCGCCACGAGGGCCTGGTGCAGCCGGAGCGCGTCCACCGTGACCTCAGGCAGGTCCGAGGGGACGGTGACGGTCAGCGCGACGTCCATCATCTGGTAGGCGCCGAGCGCCAGCGGCCCCCGGACGGCGGACGCGAGCGGCGTCGGCCGGGGATCGGGGACGCGCTCGCGGGCGAGCTGCGTGAAGGCCTCCATCAGGCGCGCCGCGCGCTCGGCGCTCACCTGGAGCTGGCCGAACAGCTCCTCGTCGTCAACGCCCAGCGCGGTCTGCTCGGCGCGGAGCAGCGTGCTGAACGCCCTGAAGCCGCCGATGTGATTGCCCATCTCGTGGGTGACGCCCGGGGCGAGGCGCGCCAGGGCGCGGGCCTTCTGCTCCATCGCGTCCCGATCCACGGCCGGCATCCGGGTGCCAACGGTGACGATCGCCACGGCGCCGCCCGCGGAGCCTGCCGCGAGCGGCAGCCGCGACGCCCCGGAGAGGTTCGCGAGCCCCATCTCCGCGAGCGTGCGGCCGGCCGCCGCGGCGGTCATGGACAGCCGCGCCTCCGCCGCCGCGTTCCAGGCGAGCACCCGGTCCTCTGCGTCGATCACGACGGCGGCATCCGCCAGCGTGCCGACGAGCAGCGCGGCAGGCGAGTGGCCCTCGGAGGCGGTCATTGGCAGGGGTGGCTCCGGGGGCGGCATGGACCGCCCCATCGTAGCGAACGGCGCGCGCGAAGCGGGCCGTCCCGCGGTGTAGAGTCGGTGCCATGGAGCACCGTGAAGGGCCGAACGGCCATGTCTATCTCGTCTCCGCCGCCCGCACCCCCATCGGCAAGCTGGGCGGCGCCCTCGCCTCCGTGCCGGCCGTGGAGCTGGGAGCCGTCGCGATCCGGGCCGCCGTGGAACGGGCCGGGCTTCCCGCGGAGGCGCCCTTCGACGAGGTGATCATGGGCCAGGTGCTCCAGGCCGGCGTGGGCCAGGCGCCCGCCCGCCAGGCGCTCCTGCGCGCGGGTCTCGCGGACACGACGCCAGCGACGACCGTCAACCGCGTCTGCGGCTCGGGGCTCAAGGCGATCATGCTCGCCGCCGCCGGGATCAAGGCGGGGGACGGCGACCTGTACGTCGCCGGGGGCATGGAGTCGATGAACGGCGCGCCGTACCTCCTGCGCAAGGCCCGCTTCGGCTACCGCCTGGGCGCGGCGACGATGGACGACGCGGCCGTGGCCGATGGCCTGTGGTGCGCCATCGAGGGCTGCCACATGGGCACCCACGCTGAGCGCGTCGCGATCAAGGCCGGCATCGCGCGCCAGCACCAGGACGCGTTCGCGTATGAGAGCCACCGTCGCGCGGCCGCCGCGCAGGACGCGGGCCGGTTCGACGCCGAGATGGCGCCGGTCACGATCCGCGACGCCAAGGGCCGCGAGACGGTCCTCACGGCCGACGAGAGCCCGAGGCGTGACACCACGCCGGATGCCCTGGCCCGTCTCGCCCCCGTCTTCGACCTTCCCGACGGCGAGGACCGCGGCGACGCGACCGTGGGCACCGTGACGGCGGGCAACGCACCCGGGATCACGGACGGCGGCGCGGCCGTGGTGGTCGCCTCCGAACGGGCCGTCGAGCAGCACGGGCTGCGGCCGATGGCGCGGATCGTGGGCTACGCGCAGGCGGAGGTCGCGCCCAAGTGGCTGTTCCTCGCCCCGGTGCAGGGCGTCCGGGCGCTGGAGCGCAGGACCGGGATCGCGCCCGGCGACTTCGACCTGGTCGAGATGAACGAGGCGTTCGCGGCGCAGGTGCTCGCCGATGGCCGGGAGCTGGGGCTGGACTGGGCGAAGGTCAACGTCAACGGCGGGGCGATCGCGCTGGGTCACCCGATCGGGGCGTCCGGGGCGCGGATCGTCGCGACGCTGCTCCACGAGCTGGCCCGCCGCCAGCTGCGGACCGGCCTTGCGACGCTGTGCCTTGGGGGCGGCGGCTCGGTCGCGATGGCGGTCGAGCGGGTCTGAGGCGTCCCGGCGCCGTCCCGTCCCACCGCCGGGTGGCACACTCCTCGTGACCGCGGAGTGACCGCCACCGCCAGAGCCAGCGAGGACCGCCCGATGCCCGACCAGGAGCCCCAGGCACTCCGCCTGTTCATCGCCGGCCGCTGGGTCGAGTCCGTCTCGGGCGCGACGTTCGAGAGCGTGAACCCAGCGGACACGCGCGACGTCGTCGGCCGCTTCCAGGCGGGCACAAAGGCGGACGTCGCGATGGCGGTCAGGGCCGCGGGCGAGGCGTTCGCGGGCTGGCGCGCGACCCCGGCGCCCAAGCGCGGCGAGCTGCTCTACCGCTTCGGAGCCCTGATGGCGGAGCACAAGGAGCGCCTCGCGCGGGCGATGACCCGGGAGATGGGCAAGGTCCTCACGGAGGCGCGCGGCGACGTCCAGGAGGGCATCGACATCGCGTTCCTCATGGCCGGCGAAGGGCGGCGCATGTTCGGCGACACCGTGCCGTCGGAGCTGCCGGACAAGTGGGCGATGAGCATCCGCCAGCCCATCGGCATCGCGGGCATCGTCACGCCCTGGAACTTCCCGATCGCGATCCCGTGCTGGAAGATGATGCCCGCGCTCGTGGCCGGGAACACGGTCGTGTTCAAGCCCAGCAGTGATGCACCCCACTGCGCCACGCTCCTCGTCGAGCTGCTGGAGGAGGCGGGCTTCCCGGCGGGCGTCGTGAACCTGGTCACGGGCTCCGGCGGCGAGGTCGGCGAGGCCATCATCGACAGCTCCGACGTTCCCGTCATCTCGTTCACGGGCTCGTCCGCGACGGGGCGCTCGATCGCGGAGCGTGCCGGCCGCCGGCTCAAGCGCCTGAGCCTGGAGCTGGGCGGCAAGAACGCCGTCGTGGTGCTGCGCGACGCGGACCTCGACCTCGCGGTCGACGGGATCCTGTGGTCGGCGTTCGGCACGACGGGCCAGCGCTGCACGGCCTGCTCGCGGGTCATCGCGGACCGCCCCATCGTGGACGAGCTGGTGCGCCTGCTGGCGGATCGCGCCGAGGGCCTGAAGCTGGGCTCCGGTCTCGACGAGACGGTCGATGTTGGGCCGCTCGTGAATGCCCCGGCCGTCGAGAAGGTCGCGGGCTACGTGGAGGTCGGCCGGGGCGAGGGCGAGCTGGTGACGGGTGGGGAGCGGGCCACGACCGGCAACCTCGCGCACGGCCACTTCTTCGCGCCGACGATCTTCGCGGGCGTCGCGCCGATGAGCCGGATCGCCCAGGAGGAGATCTTCGGGCCCGTGCTGTCGGTGATCCCGGTCGACGGCTACGGCGCGGCGGTCGAGGCCGCCAACAGCGTTCGCTACGGCCTGTCCGCGTCGATCTTCACGCTCGACGTGAACACGGCCTTCCGCGCGATGCGTGACTTCGAGACCGGCATCGTCTACGTCAACGCCGGCACCACCGGCGCCGAGACCCACCTGCCGTTCGGCGGCTGGAAGGACACCGGCAACGGGCACCGTGAGGCCGGGCACGTGGCGCTCGACACCTTCACCGAGTGGAAGTCGGTCTACATCGACTACAGCGGCCGCCTGCAGCGGGCCCAGATCGACAACCAGCCGTCGTAGCGACGCCGCGCCTGAGCCCGCCCGGGCGCGTCGTGCCCGGAGCGCGCGCCGCGCGATCTGCGCTATCCTTCCGGCGGTCCGGGCCGGTAGCTCAACGGTAGAGCAAGTGACTCTTAATCACTAGGTTCAGGGTTCGAGTCCC
>JANNHX010000615.1:0-1957 GCA_031404615.1 Chloroflexota bacterium | reverse complement strand
GGGCTCTTTGTCGCTCGCAGGAGGATCTGGGTCACGGTCGGGTCCTTGTAGGGCGCCGGGCTCCCTGAACGGTAGCGCAGGAGTCGGCGCGGCGCGTTCGAGATGTTCGATGGATCGCGCGTCCGTGTTAGACGGGCGTCTTCCACAACGCCGCTCCGAGGTGCTACGCTCCGCGCTCCTCACGCCGTTCCCCAAGGGGACTCCCATGCCCGCCGAGCGCACCGGCTCTCCGCTGCCCCCCGCCATCTCCGTGACCGGGCTCCACCGCGTGTACGACATGAAGCCGGAGCCCGTGACGGCGCTTGCCGGCGTGGACCTCGAGGTCGCACCGGGCGAGTTCTTCGGCCTGCTCGGGCCCAACGGCGCCGGCAAGACGACGCTGATCAAGATCCTGACGACGCTGCTGCTGCCGACATCCGGACAGGCGAGCATCTTCGGGTTCGACGTGGCGACCGACTCGCGGCGGATCCGCCGGATCATGAACATGGTGGCGGGCGGGGAGCAGTCGGGCTACGGCATCCTCACCGTCCGCGAGCAGCTCTGGATGTTCAGCCAGTTCTACGGGCTTGGCGGCAGGGAGGGCTGGGCGCGGGTGGACGAGCTGATCGAGGCCGTGGGCCTCGGCGAGCAGCGGCTCCAGCGGGTCAGCACGCTGTCCACGGGCCAGCGCCAGAAGATGAACATGGCCCGCGGCCTGCTCAACGACCCGTGGATCCTGTTCCTCGACGAGCCGACGCTCGGCCTGGACGTCGCCGCCGCGCGCGGGATCCGCGACCTCGTCCTGGCGTGGAAGGCTGCCGTCCCGGGCCGGACCGTGCTGCTCACGACCCACTACATGGCCGAGGCGGACGCGCTCAGAGAGCGCGTCCCGCTCGTGGGGCACGGCCGGATCCTCGCCATCGGCTCGCCGGAGGAGCTCAAGCGGCGCGTCCAGCGCGAGTCGATCTTCCGCCTTGAGCTGGACCACCTCGACGGCGGGACGCCCGCGCTCGCCCGGCTGCCGGGCGTCGTCTCCGCGGCGCTCGCCGCCGACTCGGATCCCGAGGTTCAGCGCGTCGCCGTGAACCTCGTCCTGGACCAGGACGGGGCGCTCGGGGCCGTGGTCACGGCGCTCGGCGGCCTCGGCTCGCAGATCCTCGCCCTGCGCAAGAGCGAGCCGACCCTCGAGGACGTCTTCCTGGAGCTCGTGGGCCGCGGCTTCGCGGACGAGGCGGACGCGGACCCCGAGCCTGCCCCGGGGCCGCCGATCCCCGACGGCGAGCAGGAGCGCGCCCCTGACCGACCCCCGGAGCTCGGCGAATGACCGATCCCTCCGCCATCTTCGCCCGCTCGCGCGGCGGCACGGACCCGCGCGAGGCCGCGGAGTGGACCCGTCGCCAGGTCGCGGAGAACAACCTGCGGGCCCTCGTCGGCCGCGCGTATCCGCGGGTCCGGGGCATGGTCCGCGAGCCGTCGTGGGTCTTCTTCGAGATCCTGCTGCCGTTCCTCACCACGTCGGCGTTCGTGCTCGTCTATCGGGCGCTGGAGGCGCCCGAGGCGTACATCGGGTTCGTGGTCCTGGGCGGGGCGCTGTCCGCGTTCTGGCTCAACGTCGTGTGGATGATGGCCGGGCAGCTGTACTGGGAGAAGAGCCAGGGCAACCTCGAGCTGTACTTCGCGGCGCCGATGAACCTGATGGCGGTGCTCCTCGGGATGGCCGTGGGCGGCCTGGTCATGAGCTCGACGCGCGCCGCGGCCGTGCTGGTCATCAGCGCGATCGTCTTCGACGTCCGGTTCAGCGTCGAGCAGTGGGGCCTCGTGGTGGTGGTCTTCTTCCTGACGATGTCCGCGCTCTACGGCCTGGGCATGGCGCTCGCGAGCCTGTTCCTGCTGTGGGGCCGCGAGGCATGGCACCTGACGCAGGCGGCCGTTGAGCCCGTCTACTTCGTGGCGGGCGTCAATTTCCCGGCCGGCCGGC
>JANNHX010000614.1:0-2603 GCA_031404615.1 Chloroflexota bacterium | reverse complement strand
CGACGCCAAGGCCTTCGCCGCCAAGATGCGGCCCATCAGCTCGTTCAGCGTCTTCTACTGGGTCATCATCAACAACCACTGGGGCGGGAACATCGAGGCGCCGGCCACGAAGATCAACGGCACGGTCGTGCCGGCAGGCGGAACGTTCGACTTCTGGAAGGTCGTCGGCGACCTGCGCAAGCTCCCGGGCGCCGGGCCGGGCAACGCCATCGAGAACGGGAAGATCACCGTCACCGGCGCGTTCGGCGGCGGCATCTGCACCACGTCCACGACGCTGTTCAACGCGGCCCTCCGGGCAGGCATGGTGCCGCTCGCCAAGAAGAACCACAACGAGTACATCACCCGGTATCCGGCGGGCCTCGATGCCACCGTGTGGATCGTCGGCAGGACCAAGCAGACCATGAGCTTCAAGAACGACACCAAGTACCCGATCCTGATCCAGCGGATCATCACCCAGGCCGGCAGCAAGCGATGGATCACCTTCAAGATCTGGAGCGTGCCGAACGGACGGACAGTCAAGATCACCAATCGGGTCATCCAGCACGGCCCGCGCGCGAAGGCCACGGTCGTGAAGGATCCGACCAAGCCCGTGGGGTACCGGTTCTTCAACAACGCCCCGGCGGACGGCGCCAAGGTGTGGGTCACCGTGTCGATCTACGATCACGGCAAGCTCCACTGGAGGAAGCGGTACTTCTCGAACTACCCAGCGGTCAACGGCGTCGTCGTGGTCGGGACCAAGACCTGACGCCGGCCTAGATCCGAGGGCGGGGCACCGCTCACCTGCCGGGGACGGCTCTCGTGGGCGCGACGCGCGACGGCGTTGTCGTCCATGAGCGGTAGCCGCGAACTGGCGGCCCTGACCTGGCTCGCTCGGCCCTCAGTACACGCGCTCGTCGGTGATCTCGGGATCTGGATCGCGCGGACCCGGGATGCGGCGCAGTGCCGCGAAGTACGGGGCGAGGGCGGCTGCCTCCACGGGCGTGCGCTCCGGCATGAACGGACGCGCGAGCTCGGCAAGGTCGTCGTCGGTGGCCACCACATGCCGGGCGCCGCTGGTGTCCTGGCGGATCAATGCCCAACTGTCGAGGTGGTCGAGGTGCTCCAGCGCGCGTCCGGCCAGGCGCATGGGGCTGTCGGCGGACCGGTACAACCTGGTGACACGCGTGCCGTGCTCGTTCTCGAGCCAGTAGGCCACGGTGTCCGGGATCGACGGCGCCGGCGGGGTTTCGGGCATGGACGTCCGCCGTCGAAGCTGGGGTGAGTCAGTCGTGTTCAAACGCATGTCGTTCGCGCTTCGTGGCGCGCCGTGCGGAGATGATCCGGATACTACCGTTCCTGGCAACCGTGGAGATGATGACCAGGACTCGGCCCGCCGGCGTCACGCCCATCGCGATCGTTCGATGTTCGTCATCCGAGTGCTCAAGGTCCGGCCAGCGACGGGTGAGGGGATGACGGAGGACGGGCGCAGCCTCGGCGAAGCTGACGCCGTGCTTCGCCTGGTTCAGGCGATCCTTCTCCGGGTCCCACGTGACGAGATCCACGGCGGGACCGTAGCCGCGCTCGCTTCACGCACGCTTATCTGCTCGATGGACGATCGGGGGCAACCTGCCCATCAGCCGAGCCTACTTCCTTGCCAACATGGCCGGGAAATACACCGCCGAGCTGGTGGATCCGGAAGGGCTCAACGATGAGCAGGGCGTCCACTTGGATGTCTCGGACGAGGCGCTGGTCGATGCGTACTACGGGTCGGTGTACGCCTGGAGCAGGGGGCTAGCGCATTGACGGGTGCGGCGCATGATGTCACTGTACGGCTGTTGTACGGACACCATTGATCCAGGAGGCAGCCCTGGTCGCCGAGGCGCGACGCAAGGACGGGCGGCTCGAGCTGCGCGTCGAGCCGGAGCGCCGGCAGCTCCTGGACGAGGCAGCGGCCGCGTCCGGGATGAGCACCAGCGCGTTCGTGCTCTCGCATGCCACGACGGCCGCGCAGAACGTGCTGGCCGATCGGACCGCCTTCGTCCTGCCGGCGGAGCACTGGGACGCCTTCGTCGACCTGCTGGGACGCTCCCAGCAGCCCATGACGGGCCTGGCGGCGTTCCTCGCCAAACCCTCCGTCTTCGACGAGGCGTGACCGCGTTCGACCGGATCGCGCCCCTGTTGCCGGCGCACGACCTCTCGACCTTCGACTGCGGCTCCGAGGCACAAACGAGCTGGCTGCGGCGGCATGCCCTCCAGGCGCAGCAGGCGGACACCGGCCGGGTCTTCGTCGCCTGCCTGGCGGGCACGCCGCGCGTTGCCGGCTTCTACGCGCTCGCCGCTGGCTCCGTGCAGGGTGAGCAGGCGCCCGCTCGCCTGACCAAGGGCATCGGCCGGTACCCGGTCCCGGTCGTGGTCCTCGCGCGGCTCGGCGTCGACCGCGACGCCCAGGGTCGGCGCCTCGGTTCGTCGCTCGTGCGCGACGCCTTCATCCAGACCGCGGCCATCGCGGAGCGCCTCGGCGATCGAGCGCTCCTCATCCACGCCGAGACGCCGCGGGCCGCCGCGTTCTATCGAGGCCTCGATCCCGCGTTCGAGCCCATGCCCGGCGAGCCGCTGCACCTCGT
>JANNHX010000613.1:0-3695 GCA_031404615.1 Chloroflexota bacterium | reverse complement strand
CGTGCAGGCGCCTCGACCGCGCGATCCCGGGGCTGTGCCGGTGCAGCAGGGGGGCCACGTCCTCGAGGAGATCCTCGACGAACTCGTTGAGGTCAATGGAGTGTTGCTCCGCGGGCCGGTCGGGCACGACGCGGACGGACTCCAGGATCGAGTCCACCAGGCGGTCCAGGCGCTCGACCTGGTCGACTGTTCCCTGGTGCCACGCGGCGCGGGTCTGGCGCCGGATGGGGTCCCGCGAGAACCGGCCGTCGAGGGCGGGCTCCTCCGCGAGCAGGTCGGTATAGGCGCGCACGACCGCGAGGGGCGTGCGGAGCTCGTGGGTCACGAGCGCGATGAGCTCGTTGCGCGCCTGGTCCAGCGCCTGGAGCTGGGCGACCTGCGCCTCGGCCTCGCGCTGGAGGCGGCCCTTCTCCAGGATGCCGGCGAGCAGGTCTGCGATGGCCGACAGCTGCGAGACGTCCTCGGCCGTGAAGGTGCGCCGCTTCTCGGTCTGGACGTTGAGGACGCCGACGACCTGGTCATGCCAGGTGAGCGGCACGGACAGCATCGAGGTGATGAACCGCCGCTGGTCCAGACCGCGGACCCACAGGAAGCGGGGGTCGTCCGCGATGTCGTCGACCAGGATCGGCGCCCGGGTCTCGGCCGTCCGCCCGGTGATCCCCTCGCCGAACGGGATGACCGCCTTGCCGATGTGGTGCCGGTCGAGGCCGTTGGTCGCGGCGAGGGTCAGCGAGAGCCCGCTGCGGTCCATGAGGTAGAGCGACGAGACCTCGGCCCGCATCGCGACCCGGGCGCCGTCGACAACGGTCTCGAGGAGCTCCTCCCACGTCTGGGCGGTGGTCGCGAGGCGGAGCAGCTCGTGGAGGAACTGCAGCTGGGCGACGGGATCGTGCGGCGGCGGGGCGTCAGGGAGGTGGGGCTCCAGCACGCGCCCGGGCTCCCCCGCCACGGCCGCGTCGGCCGGTTCATCAGCGGGACGATCAGGATCTCCGAGCGTCGCCGTGTCGATCACAAACCCAAGCCTAGTGATCTCCGCTACCGATTACGGTTGCGGCGGGGTACCGGGACGGTGTCGTTGCAGTCGAACCGTAACCTACCGCCGGCTGACAGGCACGCCATCCCCCGGCATCATTCCGCCGATGACACCCCGCGCCGAGCGCCCTCACCGGGCGACGACCCCGCGAGCCAGGGTGGCCCGGTTCCCGGCCGTCGCGGCCGAGCCGGCCGGACCCGGGCTCGCGCGCGCCCGTGATCCGCTGCGGCGCGAGGTCCGGCTCCTCGGCTCGCTCCTGGGCCAGGTGATCGCGGAGCAGGGCGGCCCGGAGCTGTTCGCCCTCGTCGAGCGGATCCGGCGGCGGATGATCGCGGTGCGCCGCGGCGACCCCGGGCTGCCGGTCGAGCCCGACCACGAGCGCGAGCGGATGTCGGCCGAGATCGGCGGCCTCGACCTGGCCTCGCTCGCGTCGGTCGCGAAGGCGTTCACGATCTACTTCCAGCTCGTCAACCTCGCCGAGGAACGGCAGCGGATCCGCGTCCTGCGCACGCGGGCGCGCCTGGCACGCGGGCGGGCGATCAACGACTCGCTGGGCGAGGCGGTCTCGCTGCTGGGGACCACGCGGCCCCGGGCGGAGATCGAGGCGATGCTCGCCCGCACGGAGATCCACCCGGTCCTGACCGCCCACCCCACCGAGGCCCGCCGGCGCACGCTGCTCGTGGCCCAGCGCCGGATCCGGCGGCTGCTCGACGCGCTCGACGACCCGCTCGCGACGCCCGACGAGGACGCTGACGTGCGCCGCCGGCTGCGGGAAGAGATCACGCTCCTGTGGCATACGGGAGACCTGCGCTCGATCGCGCCGACGCCGCTCGACGAGGTGCGCTCGGAGCTCGCGATCTTCGACGAGACGCTGTTCGTCGCCGTGCCGCGCTTCCAGCGCGCGGTGGACCGGGCGCTCGACGCACTCGACGGCCGTGCGGATGCGACGGCGCTCGCGGGGGATACCGGGAAGACCGGCACGCGACCCGTCGGTGCGCCCGCGCTGCTGCGCCTGGGGTCGTGGATCGGGGCGGACCGGGACGGGCACCCGGGCGTGACCTCGGACGTGACGCTCCAGGCCGCACGCCTCCAGGCCGACCACCTGCTCCGCGGCTACGAGGCCGTCGCGAGCCGTCTCATGCAGACCATCGCCGCCCGCGTCCCGGCGTCGCGCCTCGACCGGGCCCTGGACACGGCGCTCGTGCGCGACGCGGAGGAGCTCAAGGACACCGTCCGCCAGCTCCAGCGCCGCTTCCCCGACGAGCCGTACCGCCAGCGCCTGGGCGCCATCGCCGAGCGGATCCGGCGGACGCGGGCGGCGCTGACCGGCGAGACCGCGCCGCGGACCGGCGGCTACCGCGATCCCGCCGCGCTCGACGCAGAGCTGGTCGTCCTCCAGGACGCGCTCGTGGCGGACGGCCTCGCCCGCGTCGCGTACGGCGAGCTCGCGGACCTGCGCTGGCAGGTCGCGACCTTCGGGTTCCACCTCGCCTCGCTCGAGGTCCGCCAGCATGCGGAAGTCCACCGCGCGTCGCTCGAGGCGCTGCGCACCGGCGGCGAGCCCGATCTCGAGGTGAGCGCCGACGTCACCGTCGCGGAGGTCCTCGCCACGTTCCGGTCCATCGCCCGGATCCAGTCCCGCTTCGGGGTGGAGGCGTGCCGCCGGTACGTCATCAGCTTCACGAACGCCGCCTCGGACGTGACGGACGTCCTGGAGCTCGCCCGTCTCGCCGCCCAGCCGGAGCCCTTCGGCCGCCCCACGCCCGCCATCGGCGACTGGCCGCCCGCGCTCCCGGTCCTCGACGTCGTGCCGCTCCTCGAGTCCGCCGAGGCCCTGGGCGGCGCCGCGGCCCTCCTCGATGCGCTGCTCTCGGACCCCGCGTACCGGGAGCACCTCCGGGATCGCGATGACTGCCAGGAGGTCATGCTCGGGTACTCGGACTCGTCCAAGGAGAGCGGCTTCCTCGCGGCGAACTGGCTGCTGTACCGTGCCCAGGAGGCGCTCGTGGGTGTCGCGCGGCGGCATGGCGTCACGCTCACGCTGTTCCACGGGCGCGGCGGGGCCATCGGCCGCGGCGGCGGGCCGGCGAACCGCGCGATCCTCGCCCAGGCGCCGGGCTCGGTCGGCGGCCGCCTCAAGTTCACCGAGCAGGGCGAGGTCATCGCCGCTCACTTCGCCGACGTCACGATCGCGCAGCGCCACCTCGAGCAGGTCACGGCCGCGGCGATCCTCGCGTCCACACCCGAGCACGAGACCGAGGTCGCCGACGCGTCCGCGACCGGCACCGCGACGATGGCCGAGCTGACCGCGATCTCGCGGAACGCCTACCGGTCGCTCGTCGAGCACCGCGGGTTCGCGGCGTTCTTCGGGGCCGCGACCCCCATCGGGCTCATCGGCGGGCTCGGGCTGGGTTCGCGGCCATCGTCACGCTCGAGGGGCGGCCGCGGAACGTCGGCGGAGGCGCCGGACATCGGGTCGCTGCGGGCGATCCCGTGGGTCTTCGCCTGGTCCCAGTCGCGCGCCAACCTGCCGGGCTGGTACGGCCTGGGCACGGCGCTCGAGGCGATCACGGACCGCGGCGGCCGCGACGTGCTGGAGCATCTCGCAGCGTTGTAAGACCGGCACTTGGGCGGCACTGAACGCGGTGGCAAAGGCGACTGG
>JANNHX010000612.1:0-13252 GCA_031404615.1 Chloroflexota bacterium | reverse complement strand
CCGTCCCGCTCGACCCGAGGGCCCACGTTCGGGCCAGGCGCAGAGGGCGCCCGCTCCCTCCTGATCGCGACCGTCTCGACGGTCGCGGTCTTCGGGTTGATCGGCTTTATCGTCGTCAACTCGCCCGGCTGGCCGCGCGTCCAGGCCCAGTTCCTGGACCAGATGATCTTCTGGGAGTCGCTCCCGAAGCTCATCGCCAAGTTCAGGGTCAATGTCCAGCTGTTCCTGATCGCCGAGGCCCTGATCCTCGTCTTCGGGCTGCTGCTGGCGGTCCTGCGCAGCCTGCCCGGTCCAGCGTTCTTCCCGCTCCGCCTCATGGCGACCATCTACGTTGACATCTTCCGGGCGGTGCCCGGCCTCCTCGTCATCATCGCGCTGGGTCTCGGCATCCCGGCACTGCGCATCCAGGGCCTCCCCAAGGACGAGTTCCTCTACGCGATCATCGCCCTGACGCTCGTGTACTCGGCCTACGTGTCCGAGGTCTACCGCGCCGGGATCGAGTCCATCCACGCCAGCCAGAGCGCTGCGGCTCGCTCGCTGGGGCTGTCGCAGATCCAGACGATGCGCCACGTGATTGTCCCCCAGGCGATCCGGCGGGTGATCCCGCCGCTCCTCAACGACTTCATCGGCCTGCAAAAGGACACGGTGCTGGTGTCGTACATCGGGGTCGTGGAGATCTTCCGCCAGGCGGGGATCATGGCAGCCGCGACGTTCAACTTCACGCCGTACGTCGCCACCGCGCTCGTGTTCCTGGTCGTGACGATCCCGCTCGCGCGCTTCACGGACTGGCTCGTCGCCCGCGAGCGGCGCAAGGGGCAGGGTGGCTCGCGGATCGCCGCCGCGGACTCCGGCACGCGATCCCGGCTCCGCGCATGACACCGGCCGCGCTCTCCGTCCAGGGCCTGTTCAAGTCCTTTGGTGCGCTCGAGGTGCTGCGGGGCATCGACCTCGAGGTGGCCGAGCACGAGGTCATCGCGCTCATCGGCGCCTCAGGGAGCGGCAAGTCCACGCTCCTGCGCTGCATCAACCTCATCGAGCCCATCGACCACGGCCGGATCCTCATCGAGGGCGAGGAGATCACCGCCAGGGGCGTCAAGGTGGACCGGATCCGCCGGCGCGTTGGCATCGTGTTCCAGTCGTTCAACCTGTTCCCGCACATGTCCGTGCTGGACAACGTGACGCTCGCCCCGCGCAAGGTCCTGAAGCGCTCCGGGGCCGATGCCGAACGCGACGCCCTGGCGCTGCTGGCGCGCTTCGGGCTCGCGGACAAGGCGCGCGACGTCCCCGACCGGCTCTCGGGCGGCCAGCAGCAGCGCGTGGCGATCGTGCGGGCGCTTGCGATGGAGCCCGACCTGCTGCTCCTCGACGAGGTGACCTCCGCGCTGGACCCGGAGCTTGTCGCCGAGGTCCTCAACGTGATCCGCGAGCTTGCCCAGGGCGGCATGACGATGCTCATCGCCACCCACGAGATGGGCTTCGCGCGGGACATCGCGTCGCGGGTCTGCTTCCTGGACCAGGGGCGGATCCTGGAGCAGGGGCCGCCGGCGCAGATGTTCTCCGAGCCCCGCGAGGCGCGGACCCGCCAGTTCCTCAACAGCATCATCGAGGCGGGGCGGCTGTAGTCCGGCGTTCCAGCGGCCCGCGTGGCTTCTCCGCGCGCCGGCCTCGCGGGCCGCGCCGCTTCTCCTCGCCTCGGCCTCCAGGCGGCCATGTGGTGCCGGTGAGCGCGTCGGCGCATGGGCCGCCAGGCGGCCATGTGGCTACCGCGCCGAGACCGGCCCCCGGCACGTGTCCACGAAGAACGCGAACAGACGCTCGAAGGCGCGCGGCGTGGACTCGCCGCGCTCCGGGTGGCACTGCACGGCCATCCGGAACGGCCCCGACGGCGCCTCGAACGCCTCGACGAGATCCCCGGCCGGGCTCGGCGAGAATCCTGACGGAACGAAGGCGGAGGCGAGGTCGGACGCCCGTACAGCCTGGTGGTGGTACGAGTTCACCGTCAGCACCGCGCCGCCGGCGTTCGTCGGGTTGAGGATCCGCGCCAGCCGCGAGCCTGGCACGAGTCGCAACGGGTGCGTGAGCGCGCTGCCGTGCCCCCAGCTGGGTCCGGCATGCCCATCGACGTGCTGGAGCAGCGTCCCGCCCGCGTGGACGTTCATCGCCTGGAGCCCGCGGCAGATCCCGAGGACCGGCACGCCCCGGGTGTCGGCGACGGCCAGCCCGCCCAGCTCGAGGTCGTCGCGCGCGGCGTCGACGTCCCGAGTGCCCGCGACCGGCTGGCCGTAGCGCGCCGGGTCGATGTCGGCGCCGCCGGTGATGAGCAGCCCGTCCATCGACGCGAAGGCCCCGGCCCGCTCCGACGCGGATGCCGTGGCATCGAGCGGGATCGCAACCGCGCCGTGGCGCATCACGGTGTCCACGTACAGCGCATTCTTGCGCGCGTTGAGCTCCGGCTCGGCGGTGGTGGCGGCGACGACCAACGTCACGACGATCCGGGGCGGGCGCCCCGCGGCAGGCGGCATGTCCGCGAGGATACCCCGGCGAACCCTGCCCGCCGCTCAGGGTTCGGACGAGGCGGCAGCCTCCGGTGCGGCCGACTCATAGTCCTCGAAGTCGTCCGGGGTTGGGCTCACCTGCTCGCCCGTCTCCCCGTCGTCCGGCGGCGGCGCGTACTCCTGGCCAGGCAGGATCCGCAGGACCCACCCGCGCTTGAGGTTGTTGGGCTGGTAGTCGCCGGACTCCGGGTCGAGCGACGGGTACTCGGCGCGGTTCCAGTAGGCGATGCTCCGCCCGCTGGTCTGGTACTTCTTCGCGAGCGACGTGAGCGTGTCGCCGCGGACGACCGTGTGGAGCAGGAACGTCGGGGCGGGCGTCGGGGTCGGCGGGCCGGGCGTAGGGGAGGGCGTTGGCGTCGGCGGGGGGCTGGGCGTCGGTGTCGGGACCGGCGGAGGCGTGGGCCGCACGGATGCGGGCAGGCACCCTGCGCTGAGCACGAGGACCGCGGTGAGCACCAGGAGCGCGGTGATCGCGAGGGCGACGGGCCGACCGCGAACCCGGCGCATCGCTACGCGCCCGCCAGCGGGGGGTCGACCGGGGTCGGCTCGGAGAGCGTGAACTCGGCGGCCAGGGCGAGGCCCTCGAGCGCCGTCGCGACCCGCCCACGACCGCGGCGCTTGGCCACGAAGCACGCGCGGTCGGCGGCAAGGAGGATGGACTCGGCGTCGTCGCCGTCGGCCGGGAAGGAGGCAGTGCCGATCGACGCCGAGACGTGCATCCCGTCAGTGGCCCAGGCCGAGCCCGCCGCCCCCACGGCCTCGACCGCGGCCCGGATGCGCTCGGCGACCGCGTGCAATCCGATGGTGTCGCTGCGCGGCAGGAGCACGGCGAACTCGTCGCCGCCGTAGCGGAAGACGGCATCCGTGTCGCGGGCCGCCCCGGGGATGGCAGACGCGATCTCGCGCAGCAGGCGGTCACCCGCCTGGTGGCCGACCGTGTCATTGATCGTCTTGAACATGTCGAGATCGATCATGACCACACCGAACGGTTCGTGCGCCACGACGCTCTGCTCCAGCCAGTCCTTGAACGTGCCGTGGTTGAGCAGCCCGGTCAGGTCGTCGGTGCGGGCGCGCACCTCGGCGGCCTGGAAGGACTCGGCGTTGCGGAGGGCGATCGATACGTGGGCCGCGAACAGCTGGACGAGCTCGAACTCGCGCTGGTCGAACGGCGACTCGGTCCCGAGCCGCTCGAGGGTGAGCACGCCGGCGGCGCCGTCCGGGCCGATGAGCGGAACAACGATGAGGCTGCCCTCGATGACGCCCGTATCCCGAAAGTGGTTGACCCGCACGTCGTTGCGCTCGTCCTCGACGAGCGCGGGCTCGTTGTGCTCCACGACCCACGTCGCGAGGCCCGTCTCACCCGGCTCCCATGCTGCCAGGTAGTGCTCGGCGTGGACGCCGCGCGCGGTCAGCGGCTTGAGCAGGCCGGTCGGCTTCTCCACGACCTCGATCGCGATGTTGTCACACTGGATCAGCGACCCGAGGCGGTCCGTGATCTGCTCCAGCACCGCGCGCTGGTCGAGGGTCGTGAGGATGGACTCGGTGATGCGCAGGAGCTCGCGTTGGGCGCGCAGCTGGCGCTCGAGGGCGGCCGACTGATCGCGCAGGCGGGCCGTCGCGTCCGCGTTGGCCATGGCCTGGGCGGCGAACGACGCGTAGATGACGAGGAGCCGCAGGTCGTCCTCGGTGAACTGGCGCAGACCCTGCTGGACCAGGACGACGACGCCGAGGCAGGCGCCCTCGTGGACCATCGGCGCGAGGAGCATGGACTCGTCCTGCTCCTCGTCGGTGCCCGGGATCGTGATGCCGCGGGGGTCGTTGGCCGTGTCGTCGACCAGCTGCGGCACCCGGAACCGGGCCACCCATCCGGTGATCCCCTCGCCGATCGCGACCGCGAGCGAGTCCGAGTTCTCCGCCCCGTAGACGCTGCCGTGCCCCTGGAACGCGACCGGGACCAGCTGCGCGCCGGCCACGCGGTAGACCCGCGCGTTGTCGTAGGTGATGAGCTGGCGGAGCTCGGTGGCGATGGTGTTGCCGATCTCGCGCACGTCGGAGATGCCGGCGAGACGAGCCCCCAGGCGCTGGATCGACTGCAGCTGGGCGGCCCAGGCCGCCATCCGGCCGAACGTCCGGGCGGAGCGGACCGCGATGGCTGCGTCGCCCGCGAGGGCCTCGGCCGCGTCAAGGTCCGCCTCGCGCCAGCGGTGCGGGCGGTCGTGAGCGAGGTACAGGACGCCGTGGAGCGCGTGGCCGTCGACGAGCGGGGCCAGCAGCAGGTTCTCGACGCCCTCCTGGATCGCGGCGGCGCGGACCGGGCTGGACGTGCGGGGTGCGTCCGGGCCGAGGAGGCGCATCGGGCGGCGCGACGGGATCTCGCGCTGGCCAAGGCGGGTCTGCTCCAGTTCGCGTGCCGCGGCCAGGAACACCTCGGAGAAGCCGGAGCCGCCGGGCGAGGAGATCCGCCCCTCGGCATCACGGAGGATCACGGCCACCCGGTCGGCGCCGAAGAGGACCCGGGCGTGGTCGGTGAGGTCGCGGACGACGTCAGAGATGTCGAGGCGCGAGGCGAGGTCGGTCGCGACGCGGCGCAGGGCCTCGGAGAGGCGGAGGCGGCCGGCGGCCTGCTCGGCGGCGCCGGCCGCGCGCACGAGGACGCCGAGGGTCCGTGCGATGGCCTTGGCGAGCCGGTGGCCGTCGTCGGGGCCCAGCTCCATCGCGCCGGCGATGACGAGGACGCCCCACGGTGTCTCACCACCGGGGATGCCCACGACAAGCTCGTCGGTGCCCATGCCCAGCATCGGGGCCGTCGCGGGATCGCCGGGCCTCGCGTGGACGGGCTCCGGCGTTTCGAGCGCGAGGGCGAACAGGCTGCGGCCGGGCGGGATGCTGCGCAGCGCGGGGAGGCTGGGCCCCTCGACGTCCGTGGAGCGGGGCACGAGGCCGCCGGGCCGCCGCTCCCAGATGCCGACGAGGGCGGCGCCGGTGGTGGTGCGGATCCTGCGACACGCCTCGTCGAGGGCCGGGTCCAGGCCGCTCGGGAAGGACGCGACCTCGGCGAGATCGGCGAGGAGGTCCAGGCCCTCCGGGGCCTCGGTCAGGGTGGTCGCGCCGTCACGCCTGGCGCTGCGACCCCCGCCGGTCTCCGGCCCGTGTGCCGGGAGCGGCGACTCCGCCGCGGAGAGGAACCGCTGGAGGTCGCCCAGCCGGTAGCGGCGGTCACCGCGCTCGTTGATCCGGAAGTAGCGGAGACGCCCCGCCTCGCTCCATGCCCGCACGGTGTTGGGATGCACGCCGAGGACCCGCGCCGCCTTCGTGACGGTGAGGGTCGCATCCCCGGGACGGGGCGTCCTGGGGACGGGTGAGAGACTGTGGGATTTGGTAGGCATGGCAGGTTGCCCGGAGGGTCCCAGACTTCACAACAATTGCCAATAGGACGAATTGCCCAATCTCGCCGCTTCGCGGAGCTTCGGGCCTGGAGCTCAGGCGCCCCGGCGGCCCCCGGTGGCGCGCACGTAGACCAGCGTGGCGCCGAGCGTGACAAGGGCGATCAGCACCACGACGACGATCGCGAACAGCGGATCGCCGACGAGCCCGGGGCCTGATCCGGAGCTTCGCGGGTCGCCGACGGCGCCCTGGGTGGGGGATGGCGACTCGGCCAGGGCGGTGGCCGCGGCAACCAGCCAGGCGGCGAGCGCGAGCGGTGGGGCGAGGAGGGCTGCGGTGCGGCGCCGGTCAGACGAGGGCATCGACCACGGCCCATGCGACCCCGGCAAGGATCGCCGCGGTCCCGCTGCCGAGCAGCAGGCTGATGGCCCGCGTCGTCCCCTGGCGGCCGTCCGCGAGGAGGCGCATCGCCTCCCTAGCCTCGAGATTGGTGAGGACGAGTGGCCGCCCGAGGCCCGGGCGGAGGATGGGGCCGCGCTCGGGGTCGATCGCGGGCACGCCCAGGACCAGCGCGTGATCGACGCTCGAGAGGATGTCGAGGCGGAGGCGGGCCGGCGTCTCGGGGGGCGTGCCCGCGGGCGCACGCTCGCCCAGGTCCGACGCGGTGCCGACGGACTCGCGGGTGACGACGACCAGGCCTTCGTCGAGCGCATCGCCGTCGACGGCGATGCGCTCGAGGCTCTCGTTGATGTCGAACGGGACGACCTCGCGGGTATCCTCGAACGGGGTCCAGCGGCGGCCGTCCCCGAGCTCCAGGCGGGTGCGCCGGATCACGAGCGGGCGGTCGTTCTCGTCGTGGAAGTCCTGGGTCGAGTCCACGCGGCCGAGCACACCGACGTAGCGCGGCTTGCCCTCCGCGGCCATCGCGACGGCACGGCCGACGGGCACGACCGACGTGGCGGCGATGATGCGGCCGATGCGCGCGCCCGGACCCAGGCTGCGCAACAGGAACCAGCCGGCGGCGAGCGCGATGGCGCCCAGGACGACGAGGAGCAGGGGGATCACGGCCCGATGATTGCATACCCGGGGCCGGCGGCCGACGGGCGTGCCCGCGGGCACTCGCCGGGAATCAGTCGTCCGAAGGAACCTACTCGACGCATGGGCCTTGATGTCATCGCGGCCATTAGCATCGCTCAGCCCCTTCGGACTGGCAGCAACGCTACGGGGTCGGTTGGGGTGGGGTCAATGCACGTATCCACACCGATCCGTGCAACGTGGCGCGAGTTATCCACCGCGTTTCCACCACGACGGTGCACGAAGGGCCGTCCCGCCCCCGTGCCACCGGGCTGATCAGCCCGAGCCACGGCCCGTCATCGGGTCCAGCGCACGCACCTGGGCGTCGAAGGATGTGAGCACCAGGCGCCCGCCGACCAGCTCCGCTTCGGTCACGACGTCGGAGTGCGCGACCCGCCATTCCACCTCGCCGTCGGGCCGCAGCGCGAACGTCTCGATCTCCGCCTGGGCCACGACGTGCGGCAGGCGCGACGACCCGAGCACCACCACGACCGGCGACGCGCTCCGGTGCGCCCAGCGCAGCTCGCCCGTCCGCGCCTCGAAGGCGTAGACGTGGAACCCGTACTTCACGAGCAGCAGCCCTTGTGTGTCCCAGAGGAGGCCCGCCGGCGCGTCGCTGATGAGCGACGCCAGCCGCACCGTCCACGGCCCGGCCGGCATGTCGACACGGATCTCGGCGCGGCAGCGGCGTTCTGGCTCGGAGCCCGTCAACCCGCCGAGGTCTGTCAGCTGGCCGCCGGACTCGGACAGGGCGAAGACCGCGGCGCCCTCGCCGGATCCGGCCCAGCGCATGGCCGCCCGGATGCCGCCGGGGAACTGGACGACGGCATGACGTGGTTCGGCGGGCACGGGCACGGGTGCGGGCCTAGGCCCCCGCGTTCGGCTGCGGCAGGCCTCCGGACACGCCCGGGTCCTCGGCCAGGACGTCGGCCAGGACGTCGGCCTGGCGGCGCTCCTCGCAGATCGGGGCAACCACGGCGTTCGAGAGCATGCGCAGCGTGGCAGGCGGGACGGGGAACACGGCGGTCGGGGTTCCGGCGGCGGCCCACACGACCTGGAATCGGCCCAGGTCCGGGTCCATGATCACGCGCACGGTCCGCGGGTGGCCGATGGGCGGGATGCCGCCGATGGAGTAGCCCGTGAGCTCCCTGGTCTCGACTGCGGTCGCGCGGCGGATCTCGGGCTCGCCCGTGACGGCGGCGAGGCGCGCGAGGTCGACGCGGTTCGGCCCGGAGACGAGGCAGAGGACCGGCTCGAGTCCGCCGTCCTCCTTGGGCGCGACGAAGACCAGCGACTTCACGATCTGGCCCAGCTCCGCCCCGACGGCCGCGGCCGCGTCCTCGGCGGTGTGCGTCGACTCCTGGAAGATGTGGACGTCGAGGTTGACGCCCTTGCGCGACGCGGCGTCGACGACGCGCTGGGTCGGCGTGTTGATGGGCGTCTCGGGCACGGCCGAAGGGTACACGACGGGCCCCGCGCCACGCGCCCTGCGCCCCGCGGCCGGGTACGATCGGGTGATGGCCGACCCCCAGCAGCCCGCGGGCACTGACGCGGATCCAGGCACGCCTCTGCCGCCCCGGCACGCGCTCGTCGTGGCGGACGGGGACGTGCCGCCGCGCGCGGCCCTCGACGCCGCGTGGCCGGGCTGGGACGCGGGCGTCACAGACGTCATCGCCGCGGACGGCGGCCTCGTGCACGCCCGGGCGCTGGGCCTGCGCGCGGACCTGCTGGTCGGCGACCTCGACTCGCTCCCCCCGTCCCTCGCCGCGGACGCGGAGGCCGGAGGCGTCGCGATCCTGCGGGCCATGGTCGACAAGGACGAGTCGGACTCGGAGCTCGCCGTCCTCGAGGCGGTGCGGCGGGGCGCGACGCGGGTCAGCGTGCTCGGCGCGTTCGGCGGGCCACGCCTGGACCACACCCTCGCCAACCTCTGGCTCCTCGCGCACCCGGGGCTCGCGGGCGTCGAGGTCGTCCTCGTCGACGCCGGGTCGCGCGCCACGCTGGTCGCCGCACCGGCGGGAGACGGGTCGCCCGTCCATCGCCCTCTGCCGGGCCCGGTCGGGGCGACGGTCTCGCTCCTTCCGCTCGGCGGCGACGTGACCGGCATCACCACGGCGGGCCTGCGCTACCCGCTCCGCGACGAGCCGCTGCGCACGGGTCCAGCCCGCGGGCTCTCCAACGTGCGGGTCGCCGCCGACGCCGCCGTCACCGTCCGCTCCGGCCGCCTCCTGGTCGTCGAGACCGCCCTCACGGAGGCGGGGCTAGACTCGGAGGCATGAGCATGCCGAAGCCCGGCGACCAGGCACCCGAGGTCGCACTCCCCGACGAGCACGGCATCATCCACGCCCTCGCGGACCGCCGCGGCTCCTGGACCGTCGTCTACTTCTATCCCAAGGACGACACCACCGGCTGCACCACCGAGGCCTGCGGGTTCCGCGACCTCCACGGCGAGCTGGACGGCCTCGACGCGCAGGTTTGGGGCGTCAGCCCCGACGGCGCTGGCAGCCACGCCGCATTCCGGGCCAAGTACGGGCTGCCGTTCACGCTGCTCTCCGACGAGGACCATGCGGCGGCCGAGGCGTTCGGCGCCTGGGGCGAGAAGAAGAACTATGGCAGGACGTACATGGGGATCATCCGGTCCAGCTTCCTCGTGGACCCGGAAGGCCGCGTCGCGGAGGCCTGGCCGAGCGTCAGGGCGGACGGGCACGCGGACCAGGTCCTGGAGGCCCTTCGCGAGGCCCAGGCGGCGCGCGGCGCCTGATCGCGGACATGGAAGAAGCTTCGCCCGTGGGGGGAGACGAGCGAAGCTTCGGCAGGGAATTTAGCACAACGGCATGGGTCCGCAATCCGTCGTACGCACCATGCGACGACTGGCCGGATCCCCGGATCGGCGGAGGTAGGCGAGCATGGCGGAGACCGCGGCGCGAACGGCGCACACCTGGCGCCCGGGTCGCTTCATGGTGATCGTGGCGCACCCCGACGACGCCGACTTTGGGCCTGCGGCGACGGCCGCCCGGTGGGTCGCCGAGGGCGCCGAGGGCTGGCTCGTGTGCTGCACGAGCGGCGACGCGGGGGCCGACGACTGGCGCACCGACCCCTTGGAGCTGGCGGCCACCCGCGAGGCCGAGCAGCGGGTCGCGGCCGACGTCGTCGGCTACGCGGGCATCTCGTTCCTCCACCAGCCCGACGGCGCGCTCGCCAACGACCTCGCCCTGCGTGAGCAGCTCGTGCGAGAGATCCGGACCTTCCGCCCGGACGCGGTCCTCGCCGTGGACCCGGAGGCGATCTTCTACTCGGACGGCGGCGTGAACCACGTCGACCACCGGGCGGCCGGGATGGCGGCGGTCGATGCCGTCTACCCCGCGGCGCGCAACGGCATGGCCTTCCCGTGGCTCGCACGCGACGGCCTCGAGCCCTGGGTCGTGCGCCGGCTCTACCTGTTCTGGTCCAACCACCCCTCCGCCTGGGTGGACGTGACGGCGACGCTCGAGCGCAAGCTCGAGGCGCTGCGGGCCCACCCCAGCCAGATCCGCAACCCGGACCGGCTCGAGCCGCGGATCCGCGAGTGGGGCCGCGAGGAGGGCGAGGCGATCGGCGTCGAGGCGGCCGAGGCGTTCCGGGTGATCGTCATCGAGGACGACGCGGAGGAGGAGGCGGGGCCCACCCACGTCACCCCGCCCGGCACCGAGGGCGGCGCTCCGGCCGGCGGCTAGCTGCAGCTAGGTCGAGAGCAGCGCCGGCCGCACCCGGCCCCATGCGTTCCAGACATCTGCGAGGTCGGCGGCGCGGTTGCCCAGCGCGTCGACCATGCGGCCGAGCGACAGGTCGTCGGCCTGGTCCGCCAGCCACTCTGCGGCCGAGACCACGGCCCGCTCGAACATGACCGCGATCTCCGAGTCCCTCGGCCAGGTGCGGATCCGCATGCGGTCAAGCCCGGCATAGCCGACGGCGAGCGAGAGGTCGCGCGCGGCGGGTGCACGCCCGTCCGCGAAGCCACCCAAGCCGTCGTAGCGGAACCCGAGAGCCGACAGCGCGGTCACGATGTCACGGCGCTCGGGGTGGCTGAACAGCCGCCAGAAGGCGTCATCCTCCGGGAGCTCCAGGTAGCCGTCCTCGATGGCGCGGCCGATGATCGCATCGGCCAGGCGTGAGACGCGCAGGCCCCACTCGCGGCCGGCCTCGGGATCGCCGGCGGCCAGGGTCGCGACGAGCCGGTCGCGCGCGTCGCGGTCACCTCGCAGGACCCGCACGATGAGCGGCAGGCCCTCCAGCCGGTCGGCAGGCGAGGGCCGGTCGGGCATGTTGGGGCTGTCCTCGGGCCAGATCCTGGCGAATGGGTGCGGTTCCTCGGGCTCGGCGGGGAGAGCCTCGCGCGCCTGGGCGTCGGCCTCCTCGCAGCCGGCGAGAACCTCGCGCGCCGCGCGGCAGCCGGCCTCGGCGTTCTCGCCCGCGATGCGGGCGGCGTCGGCCTCGGCGGAGAGCCGCTCCAGCGCCCCGATCCGCGATCGCAGCTCGGCCGTGCCGGCCTCCACGATCCGCTGGGCAGCGCGGACCGCGTTGTTGAGCGCGTTGATCTCGTTGAGCCAGGCGCGGGCCGCAGCCTCGGTCTCATCGGCCGTGCCGGCGCGGTCGGATGCGGTACGGAACGCCGCGTGGAGGCGCTCCTTGGCCGCGGCGACCTGGCGATGGTCGGCCTGGACCTCGGCGCGGTCGACGCGGTCCCGGAGGACGTCGTAGGCGCGCTGCGCCTCGCGCAGGGCGTCCGTGGCCCGGCGGGCCTGCTCGCGAGCGACGTCGGCCAGGGCACACCGCTCGCCGACCGCACGGCGCTGGCCGGCGCAGGGATCCGTCGCGGCGCCGGGCGCGCCGGTGGCGCTCGAGGCGCCAGGGGAGCCGGACGGGCTGGGCGGGCCGGGCGGCTCTGCGCTCGCGCGTGGGCGGGTGAGCGTTGGACCCGAGGGCGGCGGACCCGAGGGCGGCGCGAGGGCCGACCGGACCACCGGTGCGAGGCCGACGATCTGGGCGACGGGGCGGGCGGCGACGGCGGGGCGGGTGGCGACGGGCATGGCCCACGGAGACAACGACGGGCGGGGTGCCTCGACCGGCGGGCGGGGCCGGACGAGGGTCGTGAAGGCCTCGTGGCGAGCTCCGGCCTCGCGACCAGCCACGCTGGGCCTCGGGCGCCCAGGTGCCTCGAGCACGGCGACCGCGCCGCTGGCACCAGGGGCGAGCGCGAGGGCGACGGCCGTCGAAGGCATGGCGCGCGCCTGTGGCCCCGTGTTCTCGGGCGGCCTCGGCGAGGTCACCTCCGGCCGCGTGTTACGGGCGAAGCTCGCGGCCGGGGCGACGGGCGCCTCGCCCACCGGCACGGCGACGGCCGTCGACGGCAGGACGACCACAGGGGATGGAACGCACGTTCGGAGTGGTGATGCCGTGGAGCCGTCAGGGCGGGCGGCGAGGGCGGCGAGGGCAGCGGTCGGCGCCGGGAGCGGGCGGGCCACGGCGATGGCACCTGCGGCGGGCGTGGCGGGGACCGGCGCGGCGCCCGGTCCGGCGGGCACGGTGGCGAGGGTCTGTGCGTGGCGGGCCGGAATTGCGTTCGGCATGATCGTGAGCCGCACCTCGCGCCGCGCCGGGCGGGCCCGAACCACCTGAGCCAGCGCCCCGCCGAGGGCGGCGCCGAGCATCAGGCCGATGGCCAGGAACGCGATCTCGGAGGACGTCACGGCACTCCTGTGCGGCCCGGGCTCGGGGTACGCGGGCT
Organism: Chloroflexota bacterium; assembly: GCA_031404615.1. GTDB lineage: Bacteria > Chloroflexota > Limnocylindria > Limnocylindrales > CSP1-4 > CAIXZV01. The sequence goes on along the minus strand of JANNHX010000612.1, from coordinate 475 downwards.
CGGGTCAGCGTAGCTGCGCGCCATGGCCGCGTCAACCGTGCGCGCGCGTGCGAAACCATCCCGCACCGCACCATCGACCAGCTCCGGCAGCCCCGGATCGCCGTCGCGGACCCCGAATCGCCGAGAATCGCGCCCTGCGGGACCGAATCGAGGGGGCAAACGGCACCCGTTTGCTATGCAGGTCGCCCCCCGGCTTGGTAATCTCCCCCCGGTCGGCGCCGTTCCCCCGCCGTGGTTCCAGTCGCCCCTGCCCGAGCCCCTGCTGAAAGGCATGACCGCTCCGTGACCCTCGATCAGACCCAGGAGTTCCTCGTCCAGCCCGTGGACGCGTCCTGGCTCCAGTGCAACATCGAGTGCCAGGAGGCCTGTCCCGTCGGCACCAACTGCCGGGGCTACCTCAACCTCGCCGCCGAAGGGCGGTTCGAGGAGGGGTACATCCTCGCCCGCGAGCCCAACCCGGTCGCGGCGATGTGCT
>JANNHX010000611.1:0-5955 GCA_031404615.1 Chloroflexota bacterium | reverse complement strand
CACGCCCTTCATTACCCGGAATCACACCGTCCACCACCGTGAACGAACAGGCGCGGATGTGGTCGGCAATGACCTTCAGCGACGGCGAGTCTTTGTCGCAGTCACGGGCACCCGCTGCATCGACAACCTTCTTCGCCGCCGCGAGCAAGGTCACGAACAGATCGATCTCGTAGTTCGAATGCACATGCTGCAGCACCGCGGTGATGCGCTCCAGGCCCATGCCGGTGTCCACGCTCGGCTTGGGCGCAGCGGCGCCTGCCCCGCGGGCGCCCGCTGACCCGATCAACCAGCGTCCCCGGGGGCTCCGGCCCCCGGGGACGTCTTCCCCAACCCCTCCCAGGCAGGCGAGCGTGTTCAAGTACACGGTCAGGCGGTTGTTGGCGGCCATCCCGGTGCTGTTCGGGCTGTCCATCATCCTGTTCGCCTTCGTGCACCTCCTGCCGGGCGACCCGTGCCGCTCGATCCTCGGGCAGCACGCCACCGAGGCCGCATGCGAGCGCCTCCGCAACAATCTGGGCCTCGACCAGCCGCTGATCCTCCAGTACATCGACTACCTCGGCCGGCTCCTGCGCCTGGACTTCGGCGCCTCGATCATCAACAACAAGCCGTTCCTCGTGGAGTTCGGCGTCCGGTTCCCCGCGACGGTCGAGCTGGCAGTGGCCGCGCTCATCTTCGCGATCATGGTCGGCATCCCCCTCGGTCGAGTGGCCGCCCGCAACGCCCACGGCTGGATCGACGGCGGCGTGACCGTGATCTCGCTGTTCGGCATCAGCATCCCGGTGTTCGTCCTGGCGCTGTCCCTCGTCTACATCTTCGCTGTGCAGCTCGAGTGGCTGCCGACGCAGGGCCGCCTGAGCCCGCGCGCGAACATCGACCAGGTGACGGGCTTCATGCTCATCGACACGCTCCTCGCGGGACGCCCCGACCTGTTCATCGATGCGATCCGCCACCTGATCCTGCCGGCGATCGCCCTGGGGTCCATCCCGCTCGCGATCATCGCCCGCATCACGCGCGCCTCGGTCCTCGATGTGAACCACGAGGACTACGTCCGGACCGCGCGGGCGAAGGGCCTCAAGGAGAAGCGCGTCGACTCGCGGCACATCATGCGCAACGCCTGGCTGCCGGTCGTCACCGTGATCGGCCTCCAGGTCGGCGGCCTGCTCGCGGGCGCGGTCCTGACCGAGACCGTGTTCAGCTGGAACGGCGTGGGGCGCTATGTCGTCGAGGCGATCGGCAACCGCGACTACTTCATCATCCAGTCATCGATCCTGATCTTCGCGGTCATCTTCCTGGTCGTGAATCTGCTGGTGGACCTCTCATACGCCTACCTGAACCCCAGGATCCGGTACTCGTGAGCAAGGGACACCGATGACCGCACCCGCGACCACCGCCGCTCCCGTCGCCGAGCGCCGCGCCAGCCGTGGCCTGTGGAGCGATGCCGGGCGGCGCCTCGTCCGCAACGTGCCCGCGATGTTCGGCGTGGTCTGCATCATCGTCTTCGTTGGCGCGGCGATCCTCGCCCCCGTGATCGCGCCGTACGGTCCCCTCGAGGGCACGCTGGCCAACCGGCTCCAGCCGCCGTCCCCCGAACACATCATGGGCACGGACCTCCAGGGCCGCGACCAGTTCAGCCGGATTCTCTACGGGGCGCAGATCAGCCTCCAGGTCGGCGTCCTCGCCGTGGTCATGGCCCTCGTCATGGGCGTGATCATCGGGGCGCTCGCGGGCGGCCTCGGCGGCAAGGTGGACGCGGTCCTCATGCGCTCCACGGACGTCCTGCTCTCGATCCCGGGCATCCTGCTCGCCATCGGCATCGTCGCCTGGCTGGACCGGGGCCTGTGGCAGCTGATGCTCGCCATCGCGGTCACCTACGCGCCGATCTTCGCCCGGCTGCTGCGCGGGTCGCTGCTCGCCCTGCGCGAGTCGGACTACGTGGTGGCCGCGCGCTCGGTGGGAGCCGGAGGGGGCCGGCTTCTCACGCGCCACATGCTGCCGAACGCGCTGACGCCGCTGATCGTGCAGGCCACGCTCGTCCTTGCGACCGCAATCATCGATATCGCGGGCCTGGGCTTCCTGGGCCTGGGGCCGCCCGATCCGCGCACCCCGGAGTGGGGGACGATGCTCACGGACGCGCGCCGCTTCCTGCAGCAGGCCCCGTGGCTTGTGTTCTTCCCGGGCGCCGCGATCGTGGTGTCCGCCATCGGCTTCAACCTGCTGGGCGATGGCCTCCGCGAGTCGCTCGACCCGAGGCTCAAGCGATGACCGCCGTGCCCCGGACCGCCCCCGAGACGCTGCTCGACGTCCGCGACCTGGTCGTCCAGTTCAAGACCCAGGACGGGACCATCCACGCCGTCAACGGCATCACCTTCGAGCTGGGCCGCGGTGAGCGGCTTGGCCTCGTCGGCGAGTCCGGCTGCGGCAAGAGCGTGACCAACCTCGCGATCATCCGCCTGCTGCCCAAGCCCGCCGGCCGGATCGTCCGCGGCGAGGTGCTGTTCGACGGCCAGGACCTCACCAAGCTCGACGAGGGCGACATCCGCGACATCCGCGGCCGCGACATCGCGATGATCTTCCAGGACCCGATGACCAGCCTGAACCCCGTCCTCACGGTCGAGGAGCAGATGGTGGAGACGATCCAGGCCCACAAGAGGGTCGACAGGAAGGCGGCGCGGGACCGTGCCGTCGAGCTCCTCGGCATGGTCGGGATCCCGCAGGCGCAGGAGCGCCTCAAGAGCTTCCCGCACCAGTTCTCGGGCGGCATGCGGCAGCGCGTGATGATCGCGATGGCACTCGCTCTCGAGCCCAAGCTGCTGATCGCCGACGAGCCCACGACGGCCCTCGACGTCACGATCCAGGCCCAGGTGCTCGAGCTCATCAGCCGCCTCACGACCGAGACCGGCACGTCGCTCGTCCTCATCACCCACGACCTGGGTGTCGTGGCCGGGATGACCGACCGGATCAACGTCATGTACGCGGGCTTCATCGTGGAGACCGCGACGACCGGCGACCTGTTCGAGGCCCCGTCGCATCCCTACACGGTGGGCCTCCTCCACTCGATGCCGCGCGTCGACGCACGGGAGGGCGAGCCGCTCATCCCGATCGAGGGTCGCCCGCCCGACATGCGACGCGCCCCTAGCGGCTGCCCGTTCGCGCCCCGCTGCGCGTGGCGGATCGAGGCCTGCTGGACCGACAACCCGGCGCCCGCGCCGGTCACCGAAGGTGTCGCGATCGTCAGGACGGGGCCCGCCGCGACGCACCTGATCGCGTGCCACAACCCGCCGCTCCCCGACGAGGCGGACCTCGGCCGGCCCACGCGCGCGGGCCACACCCCGGCGCCCGCCCCTGCGGGCGAGATCGATGAGCTTGCCTCGCTGGCGGCCGTCGCGGACGGTGGCGCATGACGGCCCAACGGATGCCCGGCGAGGTGACGGCCGCGGAGGTGCCCGGCGGCGCCCCGCTGCTCGAGGTCAGGGACCTCAAGGTGTTCTTCCCGATCACCGAGGGCCTGCTCATCGAGCGCCACGTCGGCGACGTCCGCGCGGTGGACGGCGTCTCGTTCAAGCTCCACCGCGGCGAGACTCTCGGCCTCGTCGGCGAGTCGGGCTGCGGCAAGAGCACGACCGGCCGCGCGATCATCCGGCTGTACAAGCCCACCGCGGGCCAGATCCTGTTCGACGGCCAGGACGTCAGCGGGGTGGACGGCAAGGCGCTCCAGAAGCTCCGCCGCCGGTTCCAGATGATCTTCCAGGACCCGTACGCGTCGCTCAACCCGCGGATGACCGCGGGCGGGACCGTCGGCGAGCCGCTCGACATCTACAACGTCGGCACCAAGCCGGAGCGCCGCGAGCGCGTCCGCGAGCTGCTCAGCATCGTGGGCCTCAACCCGGACTACGGCGAGCGCTACCCGCATGAGTTCTCCGGCGGCCAGCGCCAGCGCATCGGCGTCGCCCGGGCGCTCGCCCTGAACCCGGACCTCATTGTGGCCGACGAGCCCCTCTCCGCCCTGGACGTCTCGATCCAGGCGCAGGTCATCAACCTGCTCGAGCGGCTCCAGGACCGCCTCGGGCTGACGTACCTGTTCATCGCCCACGATCTCTCGGTCGTGCGCCACATCAGCGACCGGATCGCGGTGATGTACCTCGGCCGGATCGTGGAGCTGGCACCGTCCCGGGAGCTCAACCAGCGGCCGCTGCACCCGTACTCTGTGGCGCTGCTGTCCGCGGTGCCGATCCCGGATCCCAAGGTGGAGCGGCGCCGGCGCCGGATCATCCTGAGGGGCGACGTGCCCTCTCCTGTCAACCCGCCGTCGGGCTGTCACTTCCACACCCGCTGCTGGCTGCGCGAGCGGCTGGGCAACCCGGAGCAGTGCTCCGCGGAGATTCCGGCGCTGCGCGAGCTCTCGACGGGCCATGAGGTGGCCTGCCACTTCGCGGACAAGGTCGACGGGTCGCGCGAGCAGATCCAGTCCACGGGACGCGGCGCGGCGGTCCCGGACGCTCCGGGCGACCTCGCGACACCCATGGCTCCGCCGCCCATGGAGGATCCGTCGCTGCTCGTCGTCTCGCCGTATGCGCAGCCGGCGCCGTCCCAGGCCGGGACGTTCGCGGACCTCCATGCGCCCATGCAACCGGACCCGACGGTCGCCCCCGACACGAGCAACGAGGGTTAGGATCGGGGCGTGCAGCCGCTCCGTATCGCCCTTGCCCAGGTCGCGCCCCGTCTCGGGGACCTCGACGCCAACCTCGCGCGCCACCACGAGCTGATCAACGAGGCGCGCGCCGGGGGCGCCGGCCTCGTCGTGTTCCCGGAGCTCGGGCTCACCGGGTACCTGCTCCAGGACCTCGCGGCCGAGGTCGCGATGCGCCTCGACGACCCGCGGCTCTCGTCGCTCGCCGCCGCGACCCGCGGGCTCTCCGCGGTCGTGTCGTTCGTCGAGGAGTCCGGGGACCACCGGCTGTTCATCGCGGCGGCCCTGCTCGAGGACGGCGAGATCCGCCACGTGCACCGCAAGATCCACCTGCCGACGTACGGCATGTTCGACGAGCGGCGGTTCTTCGCGGCCGGCGACATGGTCCGCGCCGTCCCCTCGAGGCTGGGCGTGGGGGTGGGGCTCGCGATCTGCGAGGACTTCTGGCACCTCGCGACGCCGCAGCTGCTCGCGATGGACGGCGCGCAGATCCTGGTCAACGTCTCCTCCTCCCCGGGGCGGGACCTCGCGATGACCCACGAGGTGGGCCTCGGGACCGCGGGCTCGTGGCGCGGGCTCATGCGCACCTACGCGCAGCTCACGACCTCGTTCGTCGTCTTCTGCAACCGCGTCGGCGTCGACGAGAGCCTCTCGTTCTGGGGCGGCTCGGAGGTCATCGGCCCCACCGGGGCACAGATCTTCGGCGCGCCGATGTTCGATGAGGGACTGTTCACCGTCGACATCGACCTCGCCGACGTGCGGCGCGAGCGCATCGGGCTGCCGCTGCTGCGCGACGAGCGCCCCGAGCTGGTCGCGCGCGAGTGGCAGCGGCTGATCGCCGAGCGCGCCGGGCTCGCTGACGACGCGACCGCCGCCCCGGGGTCCGCGCCGGGCTTCGACGTGGCGGTGGACCGGTGAGCGCGGTGGCGCCTGGCGACGGCGTGCCCCGGGTCGAGTCCTCGCTGGAACCGGCCGCAGAGCCGATGTTCGAGCTGCCGCAGGAGCTCGCGATCGACACGAATGTCGCCCGCCAGGTCGTCGGCGCGTTCATCCGCGGGCAGCTCAAGCAGGCCGGGTTCGAGAAGGCGGTCCTGGGGCTCTCGGGCGGGATCGACTCCGCGCTCGTCGCCTACCTCGTCGCCGAGGCCATAGGGGCCGAGCGGCTCCTGTGCGTGATGATGCCCTACCGGACCTCGTCGCCCGCCTCGCAGAGGGACGCGGAGGCGGTCATCGCGGACCTCGGCTGCTCCGGCGAGCTCGTCGGGATC
>JANNHX010000610.1:0-3411 GCA_031404615.1 Chloroflexota bacterium | reverse complement strand
CCGGGCATCTTGGCGATCTTGCTCGGCATCTGGGCCGGGATGGTCGTCTTCCTGTTCCTGACCGGCAGCGTCGGGGTGCCCGCGTAACGCCCCCGCCCTGGCGGTTCGGTGCCGTCGCGCACCGTCAGGCGGTCCGGTGTGCGCGTGCAACGCCCCGTGACTCCCGGGTCATGGAACCCGATCGCACGGTCCGCCACAGTCCCGCGTAGGGACGCGGTCACCGCGCATGGCTTCGGTGGTGGCCGCGCCCGTCCACGTCGGGGAGGTTCGGGCGCGATGGCGAGACGGTGGGGCAGGGATCCGGGCGTCGCCCGCGCGACGGCGGGCGTGGTGGCGGCGCTCGCGCTGGCGGCCATGCTTGGCGCGCCGGCACCGGTGTCGGCATTCACGGACAGCGATGGCGACGGCCTCTCGAACGCCTTCGAGCGCGACCGGTCCCTCACCAACCCGCGCCGCAGGGACACGGACCGTGACGGGATCCGCGATGACCGCGAGGACCCGGACCGCGACGGCCTGCGCAACCGGTACGAGATGCTCGCGTTGACGCACCCGCGCCGCGCCGACACGGACCGCGACGGCCTGCGCGACGGCGCAGAGAACCCCGACGGCGACGGGCTCTCCAACGCACGCGAGCAGGTCGTGGGCACGCATCCGCGGAAGGCGGACACAGACGGCGACGGGATCCGCGATGAGCGCGAGGACCCGGACCGCGACGGCCTGTGGACCATCACGGAGTTCCGGGCCCACCTTTCGCCGATGGCCGCGGACACGGACCGCGACGGGACCCGGGACGGCAGCGAGGATCCCGATGACGACGGCCACGTGAACCTGTGGGAGCAGCGCCTGGGCAGCAACGCGCTCGTGGCCGACACCGACGGCGACGGCACGCCCGACGCGGAGGAGGACGCCGATGCCGACGGCGTCGGCAACGCCGCCGAGCTGGACCGGGGCACGAATCCGCTGGACGCCGACTCGGACGACGACGGCATCCCCGACGGCGACGAGCCCGTCCCGACCGCGGACGCGCCGGTTCTCCCGGGCGCGCCCGGCTGCACCGTGCTCCCCGCGGACAACGTCTGGAACGTCCGCGTGGACGCCCGGCCCGTGGCGGCGAACAGCGGCACGCTGATCGCATCGATCGGCGCGGGCCGCACCTTCCACATGGACTTCGGGTCGTACGCGGGCTACGGGATCCCGTACCAGGTCGTGGACGCGTCGACCCCGAAGCGCGCGGTGACCTTCGACTACGACGACGAGTCCGATGCCGGGCCGTACCCGATCCCCGACGCACCGCTCATCGAGGGCGGCTCCGACCGCCACCTGCTCGCCGTGGACCGCCAGACCTGCCGCCTGTACGAGCTGTACGCGATCCGCCAGACCGCCGGCGGCGCGTGGCTGGCGGGCTCCGGTGCCCAGTGGGACCTCGCCTCGAACGCGCTGCGCCCCGCCGGCTGGACCAGCGCGGACGCGGCCGGCTTGCCGATCCTGCCCGGGCTCGTCCGCTACGACGAGGTTGCCGCCGGGGCCATCCTCCACGCCCTGCGCTTCACGGCGCCGCAGACCCGGAAGCAGTACGTCTACCCGGCCCGGCACCACGCCTCGTCCAGCACGAGCGCGTCGCTGCCGCCGATGGGCCTGCGCGTCCGCCTCAAGGCGGACGCGGACCTGTCGGGGCTCTCCGCCCACGCCCGCACGATCGCGGTCGCGCTCCAGCGCTACGGGATGATCCTCGCGGACAACGGGTCACCCTGGTACGTGTCCGGGATGAGCGACCCGCGCTTCGACGACGACGTGCTCCACGAGCTGGACCGTTTCGCCGGTTCGGACCTCGAGGTCGTGGACACGACCGGGCTGGTCAACGGGCCGTAGCCGTCGACCGCGCCGTCCCCGGCCCCCGGCGGACCGGGCATTCACATAGTGCTTCAACTCGGCGCCATCGCTGGCGGCTCAATGCGCGAGACGGCAATCCCGGGGGTCTTGCCTGGGGCAACGGTGCGGTTCTGATGCACCAGCTGAGTTCCGGGCTTGCATGCCTGCCTTGAGCCGTCGACCGCGCCGTCCCCGGGCACGAGAACGGCGACCGATGCCCTGCATCGGCCGCCGTGTGGAGCGGCGCGCGGTCCCCTCCGTGCGTGATCAGCCCGCAGCGGCCGCGGTTTCCTTGTTCCCCTTGGGGTCCACGCCCTCGGGCGGCCACACGCCCTTCAGGTACGAGTCGATCGCCTGGCCGGAGCGCTTGCCGTCGCCCATCGCGAGGATGACGGTCGCGGCGCCGCGGACGATGTCGCCCCCGGCGAAGACGCCGGGCATGCTGGTCATGCCCCACTCGTCCGCGACCATGTAGCCGTACTCGTTGACCGTGAGCTCCGGGGCGCTGCCCGTGAGGAGCGGGTTGGCGCGGGTCCCGATGGCCACGACCACGAGGTCGCAGTCGATGACGTGCTCCGAGCCCTCGATCTTGATCGGGCGCCGGCGGCCGCTCCTGTCGGGCTCGCCCAGCTCCATCTTCGAGCAGCGGAGGCCGGTGACCCAGCGGTTCTCGTCGCCGATGACCTCTTCGGGGGCCGTCAGCAGCTCGAACCGGACGCCCTCGTCCTTGGCGTGGTGGACCTCTTCCTTGCGGGCGGGGAGCTCGTCGAGCGAGCGCCGGTAGACGATCGTCGCCTCCGCCGCGCCGAGGCGGCGGGCTGTTCGCACCGAGTCCATCGCGACGTTGCCTCCGCCGACGACCACGACCCGCTGCCCATGGAGGATGGGGGTCTTGGAGTCCGCGTTCCACGCGCCCATGAGGTTGACGCGGGTGAGGTACTCGTTGGCGGAATAGACGCCCTTGAAGTTCTCGCCCGGGACGTTCATGAACACCGGCAGGCCCGCGCCGACGGCCAGGAACAGCGCGTCGTAGTCCTCGCGCAGCTCCGGGATCGTGTAGGTGCGTCCGACGATGGCGTCGACCTCGATCTTCACGCCGTCGGACACGAGGCGGTCAACCTCGGCCTGGACGATGTCCTTGGGGAGGCGGAACTCCGGGATGCCGTAGATGAGCACGCCGCCCGGGGCGTGGAACGCCTCGAACACCGTGACGTCATGGCCGCGCTTGGCGAGCTCACCGGCGGCGGTCAGCCCGGCCGGCCCGGAGCCCACGATGCCCACCTTCTTGCCGGTCTGCGTCGGATGCGCCTTCGGCAGCTGGTCGCTGTTGGCCTGTGCCCAGTCCGCCACGAAGCGCTCCAGGTAGCCGATGGCCACCGGGTTGCCCTTCTTGACGCGGATGCAGACGCCCTCGCACTGCGTCTCCTGCGGGCAGACGCGCCCGGTCACGCAGGGGAGCGCGTTGTCGTTCAGGAGGCTCTCGGCCGCCTGCGCGAGCTCGCCGTCCCGGAGGTGCTTGATGAAGCGCGGGATGTCCACCCG
>JANNHX010000609.1:0-3423 GCA_031404615.1 Chloroflexota bacterium | reverse complement strand
CATCGGCGGTGCCGACGTCATCAAGCTCATCGGCACGGGCGCGGTCCTCACGCGCGGCGGCGTCCCCGGCGTGCCGGAGCTGTCCGAAGAGGACATGCGCACCGCGGTCGAGGAGGCGGCGCTCTACGACGCATTCGTCGCGGTCCACGCGCACAGTGCCGAGGGTGCGCGGCGGGCCATGCGCGCCGGGGCGCGCTCCGTGGAGCACGGCTCGATGCTGGACCGCGACACGATCGCGATGCTCGCGGACACCGGCACCTTCCTGGGTGTCGACCTGTTCGACGGCGAGTGGGCGATGGAGGGCGACCATATGGCCGGCTGGCCGGCCGACACCGTGCGCAAGATGACGGAGTCGATGGAGACTGGGATCGCTGCCTTCCGCTGGGCAGTCGAGGCGGGCGTGCGGATCACCTACTCAACCGACAGCGGCGTCTACCCGCACGAGCTGGTCGCGCACCAGTTCGACAGCTACGTGCGGTATGGCATGGCGCCGCTCGCGGCGATCCGCTCGGCGACGGTCGTCGCGGCCGAGTGCATCGGCCGGGCGGACCGCGTAGGGTCGCTGGCGCCGGGCCGGTACGCGGACCTGGTGGCGGTCGACGGCGATCCGCTGGCGGACATCCGTCTGCTCGAGCGTCCGGTCGCGGTGCTCAAGGGCGGACGCGTGGCCGTCGACCGTCGGCGGGGCTGACGGCGATGCTGCTCGGGATCGACCACCTCGTCATCGCGGTCCACTCACCCGAGGCGGCCGCCGAGCTCCTGGAACGGGACCTGGGCCTGGCCGTCACGGGCGGCGGGCGGCACGAGGCGATGGGCACGTACAACCGGCTCGCGTTCCTCGGGGACACGTACATCGAGCTCATCGGCGTATTCGATGCCGGGCTCGTGCGCTCGTCGCGGGTCTTCGCCGTGGGGAACGCCTCGCTGGCGCACCTTGAGGGGCACGGCGAGGGGCTCGCGACCTATGCCCTGGCCACCGACGACGTCGCGGGCGACGTGGCGCGGCTGCGGGCGGCCGGGTCGCCCATCGCTGAGCCCGTCGCCGGCCAGCGCGTCCGGCCCGACGGCGAGGCGGTCCGCTGGGTCACCGCATTCCCGGCACTGGGCCCGGAGCGGGCGCCATTCCTCATCGAGCACGAGTTGGCTGGCGCCGAGTGGGGTCCCGAGGCGCGGGCCGCGCGGGACGGGTACAGGCACCCGGGCGGCGGGCGCGTGCGGCTGGCGACGCTGGAGGTTCCGGTGGCCGATGCGGCCGTGGCGGGCCGCGAGTACGGCACGGTCCTGGGGATCGCGTTCTCCGAGGGCTGGCGCGTGGCCATCGGCGCGCAGCAGGTCGTCCTGCGGGAAGGCGTCGGGACGCCGGTCGTGGACCTCCGCGGCGAGCCCGGCACGGAGCCGCTCGAGCTGGAGCGGTTCGGCGTCCGGTGGCGGCGGATCCCCGCCACTGGCGACCGACCGGCGTGACCGACATCGCCCCGACCCGTTACCCTCCGCGCATGCCCGACGCCCGCGACATCACCCTCCGCGCCAGCGCCACCGGTCGCCGCCTGCCCGCCTTCCTCGCCCGCCCGGACGCCGAGCCCGGCGCGGACCAGGACGCACCCCGGCCGGCGGTCATCGTCGTGCACGAGATCATGGGTCTCAACGACGACATCCGGCGCATCGCGACGGTCTTCGCGACCAGGGGCTACGTCGCGCTTGCCCCGGACCTCGTCGGTTCAGGGTTCAAGCCGTTCTGCATCGCCCGCTTCTTCGGGGGCATCGGCAAGGTGGGCACCGGGCGCCCGTACCGCGAGATGGCCGCGTTCCAGGACTGGCTCGAGCGGCAGCCGTACGTGGACCGCGAACGCATCGGCATGGCCGGGTTCTGTGCGGGCGGCGGGTTCACGATGCTGTACGCGGCGCGCGGCGGCCGGAACCTGCGGGCCATCGCCCCGTTCTACGGCGCGCTCCCGGGCGACGAGTCGATGATCCCGGAGCTCTGCCCCACCGTCGCGAGCTACGGCGGCCGGGACGGAACCTTCGGAGCCGTCGGCCCAACGCTGGAGGCGGCGCTCGTGGAAGCTGGAATCGCGAACGACGTCAAGACCTACCCGGACGCCGGCCACTCGTTCATGAACCGGCATGGCGGCCTCATGGGGACGATCGGCCCGCACCTGCCGATGCACGCCGCGTTCGACGTGAACGCCTCGACCGACGCCTGGGCCCGGGTCCTCGCGTTCTTCGGCGAGCACCTCGCTGGCACGAACCCGGGCGAAGCAGCCACTACGACCGCCTGAGCTCCGCGAGCGCGGACGACGCACGGGACTCGGGACCGAGCCCCATCCTCGTCGCCACCGAGACCGCGATCCGGTACGTCAGCAGGAACGTGACGACCGCGGCGGCCCCAACGTAGATCCCCAGCGCCCACGGCGTCGAGGTGTCGGTACCGGCCGCGATCCCATGGACGGTCGAGCCGATGAACGACAGGAATGTGGCGTAGTGGAGCGCCCGCCAGACCCGCTGGCTCATACGCCGTCGCAGGTAGAACGAGGCGAGCACGACGATCGCGAGGTAGAGCGCCACCTGCCCGAAGGCCAGCGCCGCCGGCTGGTACGGGGAGAGCCCGGGCACCAGGACCTGCAGCGGCGTGAAGCCGATCGACGTGTCGAGCAGGAGCAGCGCCCCGTGCACCGATGCGAACGCGATGCCGAACGCGGCGAGGTCCTTGTGCAGGGTGAAGCTCATCGGCCGGTGCGCGACCGCGTCCAGGAGCCGCGTCGAGAGCATGAGCCCATAGACGACCGAGCCGGTCATCGCGAGGTACGCCAGCCAGGCGAACACCCGCTCGAACAGCCACGGCAGGCTCATCCGGTTCGCCTCCCAGACGACGCCCAGGCCGCGCAGCGCGGGCGGGACCATCGCCCCGGCCACGATCCCGATGACGATCGCCGGGAGCGCCCAGCGCACGAGGAACGAGCGGACGTCGAAGCCGCCGGTAGACGTCATGCCAGCCACAGAAGCATCCCCGGTGTGGCGCGGATCTCGCCGCGCGTGGTGAGGAACAGGCCCCCGTGGACGCCCGGACGGTCGAGGATCTCCCCTGCGAGATCGCTGCCGGCGAGGACGGCGGCCTTCGCGAAGGCCTCGGCCGCCCGGGCGGTGTCCGCGAGGACCGTGGCCTGGACGAGGTCGGTCTGCGCCGGTCGCCAGGTCACGGGGTCGATGAGGTGGTGGGCCGTCTCCGCGCCTCGCTCCCAGCGGTGCACGCTTGTGCCGGAGGTCGCGAGACCGAATCGCCGCGGCTGTTCGTCCAATGGCAGGCCAGATCGCTGATCTGAACGCTGAGGTACGGACGGGGACAGGCAAGGGGGCCGCCCGGCAAGCACGTCGTGACGGCTTCGTACCCGGAATCGTATATGGGGATGGGCAAGCGCCTGTCGC
>JANNHX010000608.1:0-3114 GCA_031404615.1 Chloroflexota bacterium | reverse complement strand
CCAATCACGTTATCCTCGATCGACCAGGCGTCACGGGACGCACGGTGGGGGGCGGGAGTCATCCACGGTTACTGATTGTCCATGCTCGTGGCGGGCTTGGCAACCATCCTGGCAACCATCGTACGCCACCATCCGCTACAGCGGACCACCGCGGACCACCGTGTCACGCTCAGATGGCGAAGTCACGCACGACGTGTGCCGAATCCGGTATGCGGTACCAACCCTGAACCAGCAGCGCCTCCGGTCCGCCGGGGGCGTCTTCGTTGTCCGCGGACGATCGCTCGCTGGCAGGCACGCGGACGCACGGGCCGCGCGTGCCCGGGCCCGCTCGTGCAGGCGCGATCGCCTAGACTCGGGGGTGGGGGTCGGAACACCGAGCACAGGATGGGTTGATGCCAGCCGCACCCGATCGCCGCCTGGTGATCCTCGCCGAGGGGAACTTCGGCTTCCATCACGGGAAGACCGCGATGGGTGTCATCCGGTTCGGGACCGACAAGGTCGTCGCCGTCATCGACTCGACTCAGGCCGGGCGCAATGTCCGCGAGTGGCTGGGAGACTCGGGCCGCTACGACATCCCCATCGTGGACTCGCTGAACGCGGCCCTTGGGTTCCTGCCCCGCGCCGACGCGCTGCTCATCGGCATCGCGCCCACGGGCGGCAAGCTGCCCGATGACTGGCGTGCGGTGATCCTGGCAGCGATCCGCTCGGGCCTCGACATCCTGTCCGGGCTGCACACCTTCCTTGCCGACGACCCGGAGTTCGCGGATGCTGCCCGGTCGGCCGGCGTGCGCCTCGTGGACTACCGGAGGCCGCCGGAGCGCATGGAGACCGCCATCGGGCGGTTCCACGAGCCCGGCAAGCGCGTGATCCTCACCGTGGGCACGGACTGCGCGATCGGCAAGATGACCGTCGCGCTGGAGCTGCGGCGGGCCGGCCAGGCCGCCGGCCGGTCGATGGCGTTCGTCGCGACCGGCCAGACCGGGATGATGATCGAGGGCTGGGGCGTCGCCATCGACCGCGTCGTCTCGGACTTCGCCCAGGGCACCGCCGAGTGGCTGGTCGAGGAGGGCGAGCGGCGCGGCGACTGGGTCATCGTCGAGGGGCAGGGGAGCCTGGACCACCCGGCGTACAGCAGCGTGACCCTCGCGCTCATCCACGGGGCCACGCCGCAGGCCATGATCCTGGTCCACAAGCCGGGCATGGCGGACCACGACTTCGACCACCTGCCCGAGCGCCGGTTCCCGATCGCGTCGCTGCCCGCGCTGATCACGGTCCACGAGGATGTCGCGGGCCTGGTGGCGCCCTCCAGGGTCGTCGCGATCGCGCTCAACACGTCGCTCATCCCGGACGAGGACGAGGCGCGCCGGATCGTCGAGGCCATCGCCATCGAGACCGGCCTCCCGACCGCCGACCCGGTCCGCTTTGGCGGGGACGCGCTGTGGCGCGAGATCGAGGCGTCCGTGGACGCGCTGCCGTGGGTCGTGGCCAACGACGCGAGGGCTTCGGCGTGACGCTGATCCTGCGCCTGCGGCCCCTGGAGCTGGCGCTCCGCGACCCGTTCGTGATCGCCCGCGCCACCCACGGCGAGGGACGTCGCATCACCACGGTCGTGGCGGAGCTGCGGGATGAGGCGGACGGTCCGGAAGGGCCGGTTGGCCTGGGCGAGGGCTACCCGGACGAGTACTACGGCGACACGCCCGGAACGATGGCCGCGGTCGCGCCGCTCCTGCTCGACGCGCTCGCGCCACTCGAGGCGGACCTGCGAGGCTCGCTCGACGACACACGCGCCGCCCTTGAGGCTGCCGAGGGGCTGATGGCGGCGGCGATCGGCCACCACGGCGCGATCAAGTGCGCCATCGACATCGCCCTGCACGACCTGGTGGGCAGGCGCCTCGGCCTCCCCGTCCGCGAGCTCATCGGCCTGCCGGGCGAGATCCCGCCGACGGACTTCACGCTGGGCATCGACGCCCCGGCGGTCGTCGCCGACCGGGCGGCGCGCGCCGCCGACTTCCCCGCGCTCAAGATCAAGGTCGGCGGGCCGTCCGACATCGAGACGCTCAAGGCGGTGCGGGCCGTCTTCGGAGGGCCGATCCGCGTCGACGCCAACACCGGCTGGACCCCCGAGGGCGCCCTCTCCCTCCTGCCGGAGCTCGTGCGTCTGGGCGTGGAGCTCATCGAGCAGCCGTTCCCGGCCCGCCGGCTCGACCAGCTCCGCTGGCTCCAGGAGCGCTCGGAGCTGCCGCTGGTCGCGGACGAGAGCGCCGTCACGATCGAGGACCTCGACGCGCTCGTGGGCGTCACGGCCGGCGTCAATGTCAAGCTCGCCAAGTGCGGCGGCATGGGCCCCGCGCGGCGGATGCTGGAGCGCGCCCGCGAGCTCGGCTTCCGGACGTTCCTCGGCTGCATGGAGGAGACCTCCATCGGGATCGCGGCCTCGGCGGCGGTCTCGCCGCTCGCCGAGTGGGTGGACCTCGACGGCTGCCTGCTGCTCGCCGACGATCCCGCCTCGGGCCTCGAGCTCGGGCCCGACAAGCGCTGGATCCTGGCCGATCGACCCGGCCTCGGGCTCTCGCTGCGGGCCGACTCCCGACCCTGAGGCCGGACCGCTAACCCACCTGTCGGTCGGCGTCCAGAGCCCCTGAGCGCTTAGCGTCCACAGGTTTGCCGGGGCTCGGGCCACCTGTCCACGCATGGTTGCGGGCTGTGGACAAGTCGGTGGGGAACTTGGTGGAGAAGCCCCTACCGGCCCCCGGGGGCAAGCCCGTAGGATTCGGGGGTCGCCGACACGCCCCGAGGGAGAGGGATCACCGGGTGGGACGGGCCAGGCGGCCGCCGAGACCTTCACCGCCGCCGGCCGGGCCAACCCCGCCCGCCCGTCGGTCCGTTCCCCACGCACTGCGGTTCCAGGAGGACCTCCATCGATGTTGCCCGCAGGCCCCAGTACGAGCACGCCCGAGGCCGAGGCCTTCGTCCGGTTCTGCTACCAGCGCCGGCGCGTCGGGTGGCCGGAGCTGTACGACGAGATGTGCGCGGTCGCGACCCGGGGCCTGTTCCGCGGCATGGGGCACGACGCGCTGGCGGAGATCGGCGTCGGGTTCAGCCTGTTCGAGACAC
>JANNHX010000607.1:0-3409 GCA_031404615.1 Chloroflexota bacterium | reverse complement strand
GCCTCGCCGAGGCGGATCCATCCGTAGCCCGTCGCGGCATACGTAGGACGCAGGCCCAGCCACCCTGCTCGCGCCGTACCTGCTCCCCCTGGTCGCGATGATCAGCGTCCTGCCGGACCCCCTCGCGTTCCAGATCGGATCGATCCCGGTCTACTGGTACGGCGTGTGCTACGCCGTCGGTCTCGCCGCCACCTACATGGTGATCACGCGCGAGGCGCGCCGCAGGGGCCTCGATGTCCGCCTCGTCGACAACGGGATCATCATCGTCGCCGCCGCGGCGCTCATCGGCGGGCGGCTGTACCACGTCATCGACCAGTGGCAGCTCTACAAGGACGATCTGCTCAAGATCGTGATGCCGCCCTACACCGGGCTCGGTGTCTACGGCGGGATCATCACCGGGACGATCGCATGCTTCCTGTTCGTCAAGTGGAAGAAGCAGAGCTTCTGGAGGTGGGCGGACGTCATCGTTCCCGGCGTGTTCGTCATGCAGGCGATCGGCCGCTGGGGCAACTTCTTCAACCAGGAGCTGTACGGCCCGCCGACCACGCTCCCGTGGGGCATCGCCATCGATTGCGCCCACCGGACCGTCGACTACCCGTGCACGACCTTCCCCGTCGAGACGACCGCATTCCACCCGCTCTTCCTGTACGAGTCGGTGAGTGGGATCGTGGGCGCCATCACGCTGCTCTGGATCGCCCGCCGATGGGGCTCGAGGATGCGCCCGGGCGACATCATGCTGGTGTGGTTCATCTGGTATGCCGTCGTGCGGCTGCTGCTCGAGAACCTGCGCTCGCAGAACTGGACCCTGGGGGGCATCCCGACCGCGACCATCGTGTCGACCGTGTTCATCGTCGGCGCCGTGGCCGTCGTCGCGATCCGGCACCGGCCGGGAGCCGCGGGCGGCGACCGCTGGGGCGAGCCTCCCGCACGGATCGACGATGCTGACGTGGTCGAGGAGGTCGACGTCGACGACGAGCTGGTCGATGAGGTCCTGGTCGACGAGGTGACGTCCGCCCCGGTCGAGGTCCACGACCATCCTGCGACTGCCGATGACGCCGCGCCCGCCGATGAGGGCCTGACGGCCGCTGCGGATGTCGTCGAGGACGACGACGATGTCGAGATCGTGGACGACGACGATGCCGCATCCGACGACCGGCGTGGCGGGGCCTGACGAACCCGGGGCGACCACCGAGGCGGAGGCCGCGTCCGCGGCCACCGCTCCTGACCTTGCGCCCGACCCTGTGCCCGCGACCCCCGCGCCCGGTCCCACGCCGCGCCGGCGGCCGCGCTCGCGCCTGACCTCAGACGTGCTCGAGGCCGGCCGCGCCTCCGGCGTCCGCGAGGGCCTCGAGTGGCTGGGTCGAGAGCCCGAGTCGAAGGCCTCCCTCCTGTACCGGGCCCTGCGGCTGTTCGCGCGGCTCCTCGTGTTCGGCCTGTTCCGGTTCAGGATCGAGACGTCCGGGCAGGAGCGGCTGCCCAAGGGCGGCTACCTGCTCATCGCGGCCGCCCATCGCGGGTGGATGGACCCCTTCGTGGCGATGCACGCGATCCCGACCGAGCCGCGCGCCTGGTTCCTCGGCAGCGGGCCGTCCACGTTCACCTCGCGCTCCCGCGAGCGCCTCATCCACCGCCTGGGCGGGCTGCTGCCGGTCTGGCGCGGCGGGCTTGGCGTCGACGGGCACGTCGCTTCCGCGCGCGCGGTCGTGCGCAACGGCGGGGTCTTCGTCCAGATGCCGGAGGGGACCGTGTCGGGGCCGCCGGGCCGCATCGGGCCGTTCCGTCCGGGCGCCGCGCTCATCGCCATCCGGACCGGCGCGCCGATCGTGCCGCTCGCGATGGCCGGCACCGAGGAGCTCTACATCGGCCGCCGGATGGCGTCGCGGGTGCTCGCGCCAACGAGCGCGCGCGAGCTGCTGGGCGATACGTGGCCCGCCACACTGCCGGAGGAGGGGAGTCGCGAGGAGCTGGACCTCGCGAAGCGGCTCACGACGCGGCTCGAGGCGCTGCTGGGGCCCGAGGTGGAGGCGCGCCAGCCGCGGACCGTGGACCCGCCGTCACACCCACGCCGGATGCGGAAGCGGCTCACGTGGCTCTTCCTGCGGCCGGGGCGCCTGGACCGCGACGAGGCCTGAACCGTGCCCCGCGCGCCCGAGCCCGATCCGCCCGGCATCCCGGAGCTCTCGCCCGGGCTGATCGGGGAGGCGTCGCCGAGGGCCGGGGTCACGTACCGGATCCTGCGGCTGGCGTGGCACGTGCCCGCGGGCCTGCTGGGGTTCCGCGTGGAGGTCACGGGCCTCGAGAACCTGCCTCGTGACCGGCGGGGGCCGCTCGCCGGCGGCTATATCGCGGCCGGGCTGCCGCACCGGACCTGGGTGGACCCGTTCCTGCTCTGGGGCTGGCTCCCGGCGGAGCCGAGGCTGGCGTTCTTCGGCGACGCGCGGACGATGGCCCGCTCGCCGCTCCGCCGGTGGGTCGTGCGGCGTGTCGGGGGCATCCTGCCGATCCCCTCGCACGGCGGACCGCGCTCGTTCGCGACGCACCTCGCGGCGGCGGGGCAGCTGCTCGATGCGGGCGCCGTGTTCTGCCTGTTCCCGGAGTCCGGGTTCCCGTCGCCGGTCGGGGTCTCCCGGCCGATCTCGCCCGGGATCGGGTACATCGCCCTGCGCTCGGGCGCACCCATCGTGCCGGTGGTCATCGGCGGCAACGACCTGCTGTACCTGGGGCGCCGGTTCGCCCTGCGGGTCGGGGCGCCGGTGGCATGGCGGGAGCTGGCGGCGCAGGACGGAGAACCGGTGCCGGACGAGGCGCCCGAGCCCGGCTCCGGGGCGGAGCGGCGGCTCGCGCGGCGCGTCTCGCAGGGGTTCTGTGCGCTCACCGCGGACGCCGTCCGCCAGGCCCACCAGGACATGGCGCCGGCGCCCGGGGCTCGCCTCCGCTGGACGGGCCTCACGCATCTCTTCCGCTGAGGGTCGTGCATCGCGCGCGCCGTCGTCGCGACGCCCGTCGCGGCCGCCTCGGCCGAACCCAGGGTGACCGCCAGGCGGTCCATCCGCCAGCGCGCGCCGCTGTCCTGCCCGCCACGAGAGTCATCGGGCGTCCCACGCGCCCACTTCGGCCCTCACGGACCTGCCGGGCGGGCAGAACGAGGATCATCGTCGCGGATTGGGCCGCATGGCGGCCAAGGGGTTGGTGCGCCGGGACCCGTCGGTGCCCCGGCACCCCACGTGTGCGCCGGGACTTCTCCGTCCGGCGGGACCAGCCCCGGCTATTCTCCGTCGATGGAGTACGCGTCCTCGATCCTCGACCTCGTCGGTGACACCCCCCTCGTCCAGATCACCCGCCTCACCCGGGACCTGGGCCCGGTCGAGCGGCAGCCCCTGCTGCTCGCGAAGCTCGAGATGCTCAACCC
>JANNHX010000606.1:0-2493 GCA_031404615.1 Chloroflexota bacterium | reverse complement strand
CGGTGAAGCCGGCCGAGTTCGTGGTGTTCCGGATCGCGCAGTTCTCGGGATCGCCGGACACCCAGTAAGCCACCCCGCCTGACCATCGCACCCCACGGAGGCACGCATGCCGACTACCGATCCCGTCCTACAAGGGAATGTGCTCCTGGAGATCGACGGCGTGGGCGTCGTCGCCAACTTCAGCTCCGTCTCGGGCATCTCGAGCGAGGTGGAGATCGTCGACAACCCGTACGTCACCGAGCAGGGCAAGGTCTACATCGGCAAGCTCCCGGGCAAGCCGAAGACCCCGACCATCACGCTCAAGCGAGGCCTGACCGGGGCGACCGAGCTCTGGGAGTGGCACACCGCGGTGATGCAGGGGACGCCGGACCGCCGCAACGGCTCCGTCATCCTCATGAACACCCTCGGTGAGGAGGTTCTCCACTACGACTTCACCAACGGCATGGTGTCCAAGATCAGCCTGTCCGAGGGGGGCGCCACCACCAGCGGCGTCCAGATCGAGGAAGCCACCATCAGCTGCGAAACGCTGGTCAAGGGCTAGGCCCGGATGCCGCCGATGCTGCACTGCATCTCGCCGACCCGCTGCGGTCGACCGGCGGCAGCCAGGCTCCCATGACCGCCGCGGCGCTGCCCGAGATCCCGATCGAGCGCGGGAGCACGAACGTGTCCGACACCCTACGCACCGAATTCTCGTTCGTGCTCCCCCGCGGCTACGTCGACGGGACCGGGGCCGTCCATCGTGATGGCGTCATGCGCCTCGCGACCGCCCGCGACGAGATCATCCCCCAGCGGGACCCGCGGGTCAGGGAGAACGAGGCCTACCTCACGATCCTGCTGCTCTCGCGGGTCATCACGACGCTCGGGACGCTGGGCAAGATCAGCACGGGCGTGATCGAGGGGCTCTTCGCCTCCGACCTCGCCTTCCTCCAGGACCTCTACCGGCGCATCAACGCCGAGGGGCACACGCAGGCATCGGTGACGTGCCCCGCCTGCAACCACGCGTTCACCGTCGACGTGGCGGGTGAGCAGCGCCTGGGGGAATCGTGACGTACGCGACCGACCGCCTGTTCGAAGAAGTCGCGTACGTCGCCTATCACTTCCACTGGCCGATGGACACCATCCTCGACCTTGAGCATCCGCTGCGGCTGCGCTTTGTCGAGGAGATCGGCCGGATCAACAAGCGCCTGTCCGAGGAGGAGTGACCCCCGTGCGTCTGCCGTGGCCGTTCGGCCGCAGGACGCCGTCGGACGGGCCCTCCGAGGCTGCACCGGAGGGACCCGCGCTGGCGGCCGGTTCCGCCGCCCCCGTGCACTCCGTGTCCGAGCTCGCCGCGCCCACGGGCGCCTGGGCCCAGCTCCCGCCCATCCAGCGCACCGAGAGCGGCCCGCCCCTGGTCGCACCCTCGGACCGGTTCCTGGACGCGGTTCCGGGCCACCACCCGCTGCCGCCGATCGTGACCCCGCTGGGCCACGACACCGGTGCCTCCGCGCCGGTCGGCCTCGTGCTCGCGAAGCCCGCGGTCCCCAGCCTCACCTCGCATGCGCCGATGCCCACCCGGCCGGTCCAGCGGCGCGCGGCCTCAGCGGCCGCATCGGCGGCCGGATCCGCGGCGGGCGAGCCGGGGTGGGACGCCTCGGGCGCCTGGTCCGAGCCCGTCGCCGAGGCCCCGCTACGGTTGTTGCCATCGGTCTCGCCCGCCGCGACCGTCACGCCCTCGTCGCGGCCGCTGACGACCGCGCCGGCCCCGGTCGCGAGCGGGCTGCAGCGGTCGGCGTCATCCGCGTCCGCCTCCGCCTCCGCCGCGTCGGCCTCGGCCTCGCGGCCCGTGCGCTCGGGAACGGGGCCGGGCTCGTCCAGGACAGCTCCCCCTGTCTCCGCGCCGGGCTCCTCGGGGTCTGCGCCCCTGCCGGCACCGCGCGGGACCCCGCCGGCGCGCACCGTGAGCCGCTGGGCGGAAGGTCCCGGCGCCGGTACCCCGCCAGCCGGACTCGGGGCGCCGCTCTCCGCAGGGACGGGGACGTCGCCCACGTCGACGGCGTCATCCGCGTCGCCGGCATCCACGTCATCCGCGGCGGGCCCCGCGCCCGCGCCGTCGGCGTCGACCTCGTCAGTCACGTCATCCTCGTCTGCCGCGCCCTCGTCTGCCGCGCCGTCCGGGTCCCGTCGTGGCGGCCTCGGGCTGCCGATGGGCGCGCCGCCCGCGGGGACCGTCGCCCAGCGCATGCCGATGGCGACGCCGCCCGGCCGTCGTGCGATGCCGGACGTGGCAACCCGCACCCCAGGCCCTTGGGGCATGCCCGCGCGGGCCGCCTCCACGACGTCCGGACCCGGCGCCGCCCCGGCCGAGCCGTCCGCGCCGGCCCAGCCGCGGGCCCTGCCCGTGCTCCCCGTCTCGCGCCTGGCCGCGGGCGCCGGCCGGACCCCCGCCGCGGGTCACGCCGGCCACGACCACGGTGGCCACGACCACGGTGGCTCGTCCCGCGACGCCTCCCC
>JANNHX010000605.1:0-2182 GCA_031404615.1 Chloroflexota bacterium | reverse complement strand
ACCCTTGGGCTCACCACCTGCCCGACCGACCCACGAATGGTGGAGATGAGGGGACTCGAACCCCTGGCCTCCGCGATGCGAACGCGGCGCTCTTCCAGCTGAGCTACATCCCCACGGAGTCACACCCGACGGATTCGGGTGGACCGGCGGGAGAGTGTAGCACGCGACACGCGTCGTTCCGGCGCGGGCGGCGGGTCCGGCGCGGGCGTCTCGATCCGGCGCGGGCGGCGGGTCCGGCGCGGGCGGCGGGTCCTGGACTCGCGCGATGCCCATCGGCCTGGCCTTGTTTCTCGGATACGCCTGGGTGTGGTGCTCGAACGGTCGATCGTCTCAGGCACCACCGGGGGTGGTAAGCGGGGCGGGATCGGGCCCGGCAGGTCCCGGATTCGTCCCTTGCACCACTCGGGGGCGTAGGTGGGAGGACCGGTGCGGACCGGTGCGGACACGCGTCGTTCCGGCGCGGACCGGCCGATTCGACCCCTTGACCGCGTAGAACAGGCGTTCTATTGTGGGACGTCCGATGGCACGCACATCCGACGTCTCCGAGGCACTCGCAGCCCTCCAGGCACGCTGGGGGGCTGCCGCTCCACGCCGTGGTGGGGACCTGGGACTGACGACCGAGGGCGCCCTCGCCCGGGCGCCGATGCCACTCCCCGGGGAACCCGCCGAGGAGCCGGATCCGCTCGCGCCGACACCCTTCGCGCCGGTCGTTGTGCGCCGCCCGGGACAGCCGGTGCCGGACGCGGACGGCCGGATCGTCCCCACGGGGTTCGCCGCGCTGGACGCCATCCTGGGCCCGGGCGGACTCCCCCGGGACGCCACGGTCGCGCTGCGCGGGGCGGCGTCCTCGGGCCGGACGACGGTCGCGCTGCGGACCGCCGCGGAGGCACAGGCCGGCGGGGCGATCGTCGCGTGGCTGGACCTCGCCCGCGCCTTCGACCCGGTGGAGGCGGTCGCTCGCGGGGTGCGCCCGGAGTGGCTCGTCGTCCTGACGCCGGTGGACCTCGAGGAGGCCCTCGCCATCGCCGGCGCGCTGCTCGCGGCCCGCACGGTGGACCTGCTGGTGATCGACCTCCCGGATGGGAAGGACCCCGCGGTCGCCGGCAAGCGCGTCGGGGACCGGCTGGGGCGCCTGGCGGCCCTCGCGAGGCGCGCCGGGACGCTGCTCGTGATCCTGGAGCCCGCGAGCCTGGGCCGTGCCCTCGCCGTCGCGGTCGAGGAGGCGAGCGGCCTGCGCCTGGAGCTGCGCCGGTCGGGCTGGATCCGGCTGGGCCGGGACGTCGTGGGGCAGCGGAGCGCCGTTGAGGTCGCCCGCAACCGGTACGGCCCGCCCGGCCGCCGCGCCACCCTGGAGATCCTCTACGCGGAGGGCGGCCCGAGGGATGCCTGTCTGGCCCGCGCGGAGCTCCTGGACGGGCTCACCGCACCCGCCGCACCCCCGGGTGCGAGGCCCACGCCACCGCCAACCAGCCTGAAAGGCCCCCTCGTATCGATCGATCGCCATGCGCCTGCTGCACCTGCTCTGGCCCCACCTGCCCCTGCGCCTGGCACGGTCGAGGATGGAGACCCCGTCGAGCGACGGCACCTCCGCCTCGTGGCCGTCCGGCCCGATCGTCCTCGGCGGCCAGCCCTGGACGGACGGGACCGTGCTGGACGCGAATCCTCTCGCCCGTGCGCTCGGCGTGCGACGGGGGATCCCGCTCGGGAGCGCGCACCGGCTCGCGCCCGAGGCGACCTTCCTCGACCCCGCGCCTGACGCGGACCGGGGCGCGGTCGAGGCCGCCTGCGAGCGGCTCGCCGTCTTCAGCCCCGGGATCGCCGGCACGAGCGACGTCACGGACGGGGCCTTCGGGCGGATCGCGGTCCATGTCGACGGCCTGACGCGCCTGTGGGGGATCGAGGAGACGCTCGTCACCCGCATGGGGGACGTGCTCACCCCGGTCCTGCCCGGCGCGCCGCGCGCGGGGATCGCCGGGACGTCGTTCGCGGCCTCGGTCGCAGCCGCGCATGCCGGCGAGGGCGGCCCGCCGCTGCTGGTCCCGCCCGGGGACGACCAGCGGTTCCTCGCGCCCTACCCGGCGAAGCTCCTCACGCGCGACGGGGACGTCCGGGCGCGCCTGGCGCGGTTCGGGCTGCGGACGATCGGTTCCGTGGCGGAGCTCCCGCGCTCGGCGCTCGTGGC
>JANNHX010000604.1:0-12643 GCA_031404615.1 Chloroflexota bacterium | reverse complement strand
CTGATGCAGATCACAATCACGGCGGCCCCGCCGAGCCCGGGGCGACCCGGCCGATGACCGCGACCCGTCGGGGCTTGACAACCTTGGCTGCGCGCCCAACACCCGCCGCATGCAGATCGCCGCAGCACCGGCGGTACCGTTGGGGCAGTGCGGTCGGAGGCGCTGCAAGGTCGCCGAGGTCCGGGGTCCGCGCCCCGGGCTATCCCTCGGCCAGGACCACCACGCGGTCGCCGACCGCGAACGTCAGCTCCGCCTCGCGGGCCGGGTTGAGGAGCACGCCGTACTGCGCCCTTGCGTCCTTCGCCTGGGCAGCGATCCGGTAGCCCAGGGCCACCTCGTCGCGGGCCTGCGCAGAGGCCTGCAGGGTCGCGAACGTGACCGGCGTCCCGACGGCACGTAGTCGGCGATGTCCCGCAGGTAGACCTCGGCGCCGTCCGCGTCGAACAGGTCGCGGAAGACGTCGGCGAGGTCCGGCGTCTCGGCGATCTGCGCGAGGAGCAGCGACAGGACCCGGGAGCTGACGATGAAGTCGTCCGCCTCGGAGACCTCGGCCAGCTCGCGGTCGCTCTCGTCGAGCATCTCGGAGACGATCGTGAACTCCCGGCCGGACTTCGACTCGATGTCGCGCAGGTGGAGCAGCGTCAGGAGCGTCCGGGCGTCGGCCATGTCCGGGTCGCGGTCGTCCGACTCGCACAGGACGATGACGTGCGGATAGGACGGCACGTCCAGGGCATCGAGCGAGGCCCGGTTCGTCGTGCTCTCGAGCCGTGCGGTCGCCCGCAGGTTCACGAGGCCATCGATGGCACCGGCCTCGAGCACGCGGTCCAGCGGCGAGACGGCAAGGATCTGCGAACCCTCGGCCACGTATTGATCCAGCTCGCGGATGATCGCGGCGCCGCGCCGGTTCCAGCCCAGGATGAGAATCCGCTCGGGCGTCGTCTCGACCTCGGCGGGCTGCCGGAGGGCGGTCGAGTCGATCCGCGCAGGGCCGTCCGCCACCCGTTCCGAGCCGTGGTCCTCGGCGAGGAGCACCAGCCGGTCCTCTGCCGTGATGACCCGCGACGGCAGCGGGTTCAGGTGCGCCTCACCGTCGCGGACGATGCCGATCGGGATCGCGCCCTGCATGCGGGTCACCGCCTCGCCGAACGTCCTGCCCACGAGCTCCGGGATTGCGTTGACGTGGAACTCATTGCCCGCGAAGTCGAGCAGCTCGAGGTAGACGGCGGACAGGCCGGACTGGCGGCTCGTCTGGGCGATGATCCGGGCGACCAGCTCGTCGGCCAGCAGCAGGTGCACCTCGTGGCCGGCGATCAGCCGGGCGATGCCGGCACTCGCCTCGTCACGGACCTCGGCGACGATGCGGTACGGCTCCTCGCGGCGGTCCTTGCGGCCGGTGAGCGCGAGGATGGTCTTGAGGACCTCGACGTCGGGGTCGTCGCCCTCGGTCTGGAGCACGACGATCGCACGGGACTCGTCGGGGTTCGCGATCCGGAGGTCGGCCAGCGAGCTGCCTTTGCCCGTGCGACACACGACGCGAGCCCTGCGCGGGATCGTGATCCGGTCGCGGATCGCGGACTCCATCTCGACCCGGTCCCGGTCGGCCAGGACGACGATGGAGTTCCGGCTTCGACCCGAGCCACCCTCGAGCAGCTCGGAGATGACGGCGAAGATCTGCTGGCTCCAGCCAAGGATCACGACGTGGTCCGTCTCGAGCACGCGGGAGCGACCCTTGCGCAGGTCGGCGAGCTTGCCCTCGAGGCCCGTGTTGAGGATGCCGATGAGGGTGGAGATGACGAAGATGCCGCCGAGCGTCACCGCGAGCATCGCGAACAGGAACAGCGGGTCGCCGTCGTCGCCGCCCATCGTGCCCGCGTCGAGCGTCCGCATCAGGGACAGCCAGGCGATGTCCAATGGCCCCGCCTCGGGGTCCGGCGAGCCGCTGATGAGCATGACGAACAGGACGACGGCCACGATGATCAGGATCGCCACCACGCCGAGGCCCGCGATGAGGGCGACCGTGCCGCGCTCCATGAATCGGTCGAAGCGGTAGCTCAGGCGCTCCCGGAGCCCCGGCTTGCGAACGACTCGGGTCAACTGGCTCCTCCGGGGACCGGCTCGTCCCACGCGCTGACGATGGACTGCGGATGAGCGCACAGGGTACAGATCGGGCATGTCGCGCGTTCACCGTTCCGGTACCGTCGCGGACGATGGGACAGGACGAGGGAGCGCCGATGGACCAGCCGACGATGGGAGCCGGGACGCCTGCCAGCCTGCCGCCGCCCGCGCCTCCCGATCCGGTCGCGCCTCGGCCGGTTGCACCTCCGCTCGTGGGACCGCCGCCAGTTGCACCGCCGCCCGTGGGGGATGGCGAGGGTCACCGGGGTGTCGCGCTGCTGCTGGGCGCCGTGGCCCTCCTCGCGGCGGTCGTCGGCGCCCGCTCGACGTCCCTCGCCAACGACGCGACGGACCTCTGGCAGTCCTCAGTGCGGACCGAGGTCAAGCGCTCCGCCGGTGCCCTCGAGGACGTTCGTTACGTCTACCAGGTCGAGCTGCCCGTCGCCGTCGTCGTCATGGGTGGACGGCTCAAGGCCGACGAGCTCGGCACGGCCGCCGCAGGCGCCTCCGGGGACGTGGCGGCGACCCTGGCGATGGAGACGGAGATCGAGAAGGGCGTCGTGACCGCTATCGAGGGGTCCGCGCCGCTCGTGACGGACCCGGCCTATGCCCTGCCCGGCGGCGGTGTCGACCTCGGCCAGCGCCTGGCGGATGAGCGCGCCGAGAACCCCGACCTCGCGACCCTGGACCCCGATGCGCTCGCCGCGGAGGGTGACCACCTCGCCGGCAAGGGATCCTCGATGACGATTGCCCTCCTCCCCCTTGGGTTCGCGGCGCTGTTCGGTGCCATGGCCCAGCCCTTCTGGCGCCGGCGACGGCTGCTCCTCGGCCTCGCCACGGGCGCGATGGGGACCGGGCTCGCGATCGCGCTCATGGTGGAGGCGCTGGGATGATCGAGCCCGAGGTCGCCTCCCGCTGGCGCAGCCAGGCCGCGTACGACCGCATCGCGGCCGTCCTCATCGGGGTCATCGCCATCCTCGCCGCCGTGTTCGCGGTCCAGCAGGCCCACGAGGGACTCGCCGGGACGCGCGCGCAGGTCGAGGGCGCCCGGCTCGCCGCCGACGCCGCGGCCCGCATCGGCGCCAGCTCCACCTCGTTCGCGGCCGGGCTGCGCGCACAGCAGGACGCGCTCGTGGTGGGCATCACCGGCACCAGCCGGCAGATCGAGGCGCTCACCGCCGGTCACGAGCCAGCCCTCGCGGTCGGCGCAGCCCATGTCGCCGCGTCCCAACGCCTTGCCGGGGCCGTCGCCGAGACCCTCGCCACGACCGGCGGCGAGCCCCTGGACGGCTACACGGCCGGGCTCGTCAATGCCACGAACGAGGAGATCGTGGTCATCGTCGAGGAGCAGAACCGGCAGGTCGACCTGTCCATCGCGGCGGGCGAGCACCAGCTGGTCGCCGTGCTGGGCCTCTCGCTCGTGGCCCTCGCCGGCGTCCTCGCCGGGATCGCGGCAGTGCTGGGGCGGGGCAAGGCCGGCTGGCTGCTGCTCGCGATCGCCTGGATCGTCGCGCTCGTGGCCGCCGTGCCCGCGGTGAACTGGCTGGTCTAGCAGCCGCGCCCGGCCGCGTGACTCAATCCAGGACGTGGGCGAGGCATTCGAACGCGCTCCACTCCCCCGGAGCCGGGCGGCGCGCGAGGAGCTCGTCGTCGATGCGGGCGAGGGCCGTCCAGCGGTCGGCGGAGGTGGCGAGGACGGAGCGGGTCAGGGCGGTCAGGTCGGACATGCCCGCATCGTAGCCACTGCCCCACCCGGTCGGTAGAGTGTTTCCATGCCCAACCGGACGATCGACTGGACCGACGGCGCCATCACCCTCATCGACCAGACGCGCCTCCCGGACGAGGTGGCGGTCCTCCGGATCACGGAGCTCGACCCGTTGATCCACGCGATCGTACGGCTGGCCGTCCGCGGCGCCCCGGCCCTCGGCGTCGCGGGCGCGCTCGGGACCGCGCTGCTCGCCGCGATCCACCAGGGCGACGAGGCCGCGACCCGCGCCGGCGCCGCCCGCCTGCGCGCAGCCCGACCGACCGCGGTGAACCTCGCCTGGGGCGTCGACCGGGCGCTGGCACGCCTGCCGGAGGGACCGGCCGCCGTCCTCGCCGAGGCCCTCGCCATCCGCGACGAGGACATCGCCGCCTGTGCGGCAATGGCGGCCCGCGGCGCGGACCTGGTCCGGGAGCTGGTGGCGCGGCCGCGGATCCGGGTCATGACGATCTGCAACACTGGGGCCCTCGCGGCGGTCGAGCGCGGGACCGCGCTGGGCGTCGTGGGCGAGCTCCACGCGCGCGGCCTGCTCGAGGAGGCGCTCCCGCTCGAGACCCGCCCGCTCCTCCAGGGCGCCCGGCTCACCGCCTGGGAGCTGACCCGCATGGGGGCGCCGTTCCGGTTGCTCGTCGACGGGGCGGCCGCGTCCGTCCTCGCCCGCGGGCTGGCCGATGTCGTCCTCATCGGCGCGGACCGGATCACCGCGAACGGCGACACCGCGAACAAGGTCGGCAGCTTCGCGCTGTCGCTGGCCGCCCGGCACGCGGGCATCCCGTTCCTCGTCGTCGCGCCGGAGACCACGGTCGACGCGGCCACGCCCGACGGCGCGGGCATCGAGATCGAGGAGCGCGACGCGGACGAGGTCACGAGCCTGCGGGGCGTGCGAACGGCCCCGGCCGGCACCCGGACCCTCAACCCGGCGTTCGACGTGACGCCCGCCTCGCTGATCACCGCGATCGTCACCGACCGCCGCGTGATCCGGACGGACCGGGGGGAGCGCCCCGCGGACTGACTCGGACGCCCGGACGAAGCGCTACGCCCCCGCCGGCCGCCCGCGCAGGTACACGAGCCAGTACACGGCGCCCACGAGCAGCGTCCCGCCGACGATGTTCCCGAGCGTGACCGGTATGAGGTTGCCGACCAGCCCCGGGACGTCCACCGCGGCATAGTCCGCCGGCGCGTGTCCGATCGAGTCCCAGAAAGCGCCCGGCGCCACCACGCGGATCAGCATCGCGACCGGAATGAAGTACATGTTCGCGATCGAGTGCTCGAAGCCCATCGCGACGAACGCGGCGATGGGCGGGATGATCGCGAGGATCCGGTCCGTCGTGCTGCGCGCCGAGTAGGTCAGCCACACCGCGAGGCAGACCAGGCCGTTGCACAGGATGCCGAGCATGAACGCCTCCAGCGGCGAGTGCTCCACCTTGAGCAGCGCCGTCGAGAGGGCGGTCGCCCCCACCGCGTCGCCGCCGAACCGGTACTGCCCTGACGCGACGACGAGCGCCGCCGTGCCGACCGCCCCGACCAGGTTGCCGGCGTAGACGATCACCCAGTTGCGCGCGACGGCCCCGAGCGTGATCCGGCGCGACGCCCAGGCCATCGCGAGCAGGTTGTTGCCGGTGAACAGCTCCGCGCCGCCGACGATGACCAGGATCAGGCCGAGCGAGAAGGCGAGGCCCGCGAGCACGCGGGTGATCCCGTACGGCACGACCCCCGACGCGCCCGCCGTGATCGTCGTGGCGAAGGCCGCGCCCAGGGCGACGAACGCCCCTGCGAGCACCGCCAGCACGAACGTGGGCACGAGCCCGCCGCCGGCCTTCCTGGCGCCGATGTCGCTGGCCTTGGCGGCCATCTCCGAGGGGAGCAGCGCGTCGAGGCGGGGCTCGGTGGGCGGGCGGTGGGCGTCGGGCTGCACCCGGTGGTGCTCCGTGTGGGGCCGGTGCTGATCGGTCATGGCGCGATGATGGCAGCGCGGGGGGCGCGCCGCTGACTCCATCTGGACGCGGGCGCTGCGTCGTAGGGTGCAGCCGGGCGACGTCCGTCGGTCGGACGGCGATGGGCAGCGGCGATCCGGTGACGAACGTCGCGAATCCCCACGACACAACGGCTCATGGCGACGGACATGCGTTGCGGGAGGCCGAAAGTCTCGCATTCAGGGCGACCATGGCGGGTCCGGTTGGCCCCTTTGGCATCTGCCCTGACCGACGCCTGTCCCCGACGATGCCCCTATCGACCGCAAGTGGCGGGCGATGGGACGCGGGAGCGACACGACACCATGGAGCTCAAGGACCTGGCGACCAGCATCGCGATGGTCGTGCCGATGTTCCTGATGGTCGCGAGCATCGTCGCGCTGGTGGCGTGGTTCGCCCTCGGTGCGAAGGGCGGGCGCGGGGCGCGGATCGCGGCCTGGCTCGGCCTCACGGTGCTGACCCTGTGGTGCGGTCTCCTCGTCGGGCTGGCCGCCCTCACGATCGTCTACTTCCTGTTCGGGTCCGCGGCCACGATCATCGGCGCCGCCATCGTGACGCTCGTGCTGATCGCGATGCCGTTCTTCTGGTGGTACGTCGTGCGCAACCGGCACCAGGACGACACCGGCACCCCCCAGGCCCACTGACGCCACCCGAATGGCCACCGCCCGGAAGCCCGGCTCCGACACGACCGCCGACACCGCCCAGCTGGGCGTGATGCTCGCGATCGTCGGCTTCCCGATGCTCAGCGCGGCCTTCCGCTCCGTCTTCGACCAGGAGCCCGACATGCGGGTCGTCGGCGAGGCCGCCTGCCGGGAGTCGATCCTCGGCCAGGTCACCGAGGCGTCCCCGGACGTGATCCTCCTCGAGTGCGAAAGCGTCGGCGGGTTCGGGTGCGGCACCTACGACTCGATCGAGGCGATCCGGGCGGCCTGCCCCACGGCCAAGATCATCGCCCTCGACTGCCGCTGCGCGACCGAGCAGTTCTCCATCGCGCTCAAGGCGGGTGCCAACGGCTTCCTGACGCGCGAGGCGCAGGACAGCGACGTCATCGGCGCCGTGCGCAGCGTCGCCGCGGGCCACACCTACGTGAGCCCGGCGATCGTGACCCGGATGGTGGACACGTACGTCCGCAAGAGCCCGGATGCCGCCCTGAACGACCCGTACGAGACGCTCTCGGAGCGCGAACGCCAGATCCTGCTCCTCGCGGCGCTGGGCCACACCAACCGGGATATCGCCCGCTCGCTCGGGCTCTCCGAGCAGACCGTCCACTACAACCGCGCCAACGTGATGGAGAAGCTCGACCTGCACGACCGCGTCGAGCTCCTGCGCTACACCGTCCGCCGCGGCCTCCTGAACCCCTCCACCCTATGAGCAGGCTCCACAGCTTCTGGGCATCCGTCCGGCCGCGTACGCGGCGCGGCGGCGTCCTCGCCGTCATCGGCATCCTCGCCGGCGCCGCGGCCCTCTCCATCGTCCTGTTCGCGGGTGGCGCGATGGCCTGGAACCCGTACCTCGAGTACACGCTCAACGCGGATGTCAACGCGAAGCAGTGGGCGGCCCTCCCGCTCTCCTTCACGAGCTCGTCCACCTGCCAGGAGTGCCACGAGCCGCAGCAGGAGCGCCTCATCAGCGCGAGCCACACGGGGATCGGCTGCCAGAGCTGCCACGGACCGCTGATCGAGCACGCCGAGGCGGGCGACAAGGCGACGAGCGAGCAGGTCGCGGTCCGCGTCCCGACGGACGAGGTCTGCGTGCAGTGCCACTCGAAGGCCGTTGGGCGACCCGCGGACTTCCGCCAGATCACGCCGGGCGCTCACTACGTCACCCAGTGCCTCGAGTGCCACGATCCGCACACGGGCATCGCGAACCGGCCGCCGGTCGTGCTCCACCCCCTCGTGAACCTCCCGCCCTGCCTTACCTGCCATGGTCCCGAGGGCTTCAAGACCCGGAACCAGCGGCATCCCGCCGGGACCGAGGACGACAAGCGCTGTCTCGAGTGCCACGCGGCGGGCCGCGGGCCGGCCGAGGACGGCGACAGCGACGCCAGCCCCCAGGTGTCCCCATGACCGAACCCACCACGGACCTCCCGGTGACCCCGGAGCCGGCCGCGGCCAGTCCCGAGCCCGAGCGCGAGCCCGTCGTCCAGCCCACGCCAGAGCCCGCTCCCGTGAGCATTGCAGAGCCCGCTCCCGTGAGCATTGTCGAGCCCGTGGCCGTCGTCGAGCCCGTGGCCGCCTTGGAGCCACTGCCGGTCGAAGCCGCACCCGCGGACGCGGCCCTCGTCCCGCTCGAGGAGCTCGCCCCCGCGATCCAGGCCGCCTCCGTGGGCCGGCGCGCGTTCCTCGGCTTCGGCCTCGCCCTCACCGGCGGCGTCATCGGCGCCGCGGCCCTCGCCAGGTTCACCCCGGTCTTCGCCGAGTCCACGCCGGACACCACCCCGATCGTGTCGACCTACGACCCGACCACGAAGCAGTGGGTCTACGTGGTCGACACGGCGGCCTGCATCGGCTGCGGCCTGTGCGTCGCGGCGTGCAAGGAGGAGAACCAGGTCCCCGAGGAGGCCGAGTACACCCGGACGTGGATCGAGCGCCACACGACGACGATCGACGGCGCCGTGCACGTCGACTCGCCGGACGGCGGCATCGACGGGTTCCCGCCCTACACGAGCGCACCCACCGCGGCCGGCCAGGAGGTCGAGAGCGCGTTCTTCATGCCCCGCCTGTGCATGCAGTGCGCCAACTCCCCGTGCACCAAGGTGTGCCCCGTCAGCGCGACCTACCGCACGGTCGACGGCGTCATCCTCGTCGACGCGCGCCGGTGCATCGGCTGCGGGTACTGCGTCGTCGCCTGCCCGTATGGCGCCCGCTACCTCGTCCCGGCCGGCGAGCACGCCCCCAACGACACGCCGGGCGTCGCCGACAAGTGCACCTGGTGCTACCACCGCATCAGCCGCAACGAGCAGCCCGCCTGCGTCGAGGTCTGCCCCGTCGGCGCCCGCAAGTTCGGTGACGCGTCGGACCCGGAGGGCGAGATGGCCACGCTGATCCGCGAGCGGGCCCCCGAGCAGTACCGGCCCGAGTACGGCACCGACCCGCGGGTCTACTACCTCGGCCCCATCACCGAGGAAGCCTGATCGATGCACGCGTCGACGAAGCCGCTCCAGCTCCACCTCCTCAACTACGACATCCCGCTCGCCCCTCGGCCGCTGATCAGGTCGGGCGTCGCTGAGATCAAGGGCATGCCCGTCGGGCTGCAGGCGTGGTTCGGCCTCCTGCTCGCGCTGATGGCCGTCATGGGCCTCGCCGCACTCGTCTCCCTGCCGCCCGGCTGGGAGGTCTTCGGCACCACCCCCGCGTTCGAGTGGGGGCTGATGATCATCGGCTACGTGTTCTTCGCGATCATGACCAGCGGCCTGTGCCTCGCCTCGTCCCTGGGCACCGTCTTCGGGATCGAGCGCTTCACTCCCTTCGAGAAGCGCCACGCGATCCTCGCGATCCTGTCGCTGTCCACGGCGTTCCTGATCATCGCCCTGGACCTCCACTACCCGGTGCGGATGATCTTCGGGGCCGTGTTTGCGCCCTCGCCCTCCTCGCCGATGTGGTGGATGGGCGTCTTCTACGGCGGCTACCTGGTCGTGCTCCTGGTCGAGGTCTGGAGCATGTTCACGCCGCATCCCAGGATCCACCAGTACGCGTGCACCCTGGCGGCGATCATCGCGATCCTCGCCCCGCTGACGCTCGGCGCGGTCTTCGGCGTCATGAACGCCAAGGCCTTCTGGTTCGGCATCTTCACCCCGATCACGATGGTCGCCTCGGCGTTCCTCGCCGGCACCGCGCTCCTGGGCATCGTGTTCTTCGTCGTCCACAAGCTCCGGCTCGCGGACTGGGAGCGCTCCGCGCCGATCGCGCTGCCGGCCGCCCGGCTGCTCATGGGCATCGGCATCGTGGTGGTGAGCGCCCTCCTCGTCCGCCAGGTCGTCGCCGGCCTCACCAGCGACGAGCGCGGCCTGCCCGAAGCGATCATGGCGCTGCTCGTGGGCCCGTACGCGCCCCTGTTCTGGGGTCGCGTCGCGCTGGGGCTGCTCCTCCCGATGATCCTGATCGTCTTCCCGTGGGGCCGCCGGCCCGGCGTCGTGTTCACGGCGAGCGTGCTGGGCCTGGCCGGGATCGCCATCGACCGGTTCCTCCTCGTGGCGGCGGGCCAGGTCGCGCCGATCACCCCGGCCTCCGGGGCCGTGTCCTACCCGTACGCCGCCTACACCCCGACCGTGGTGGAGCTGGCGATCTTCGTGGGCGCCGGGGCGTTCATGGCCTTCCTCTACACCCTGGCCGAGCGGTACCTCGACATGGGCGAGGCCGACGCCCACATCTTCTTCCCGTGGCCGTGGATCAAGAGACACGAGGCTGACCACGAGCACGAGGCTCTCGAGCCCGACGAGCATGACGCCCACGAGCCCGCGCCCGACGCCGGCGTCGTCAGCGGCGTGGCCGCGGGGGCCCAGGGGGCCGGATCCTGATGCAGACTGTCGCCCGGTACGCCTTCCGCATCGCCGCTGCCCTCCTGACGGTCGGCATCCTGGTGGTCGGTGCGTTCCTCGTGCTGGTCGCGGTGCCGGACCTCGCCGGTACCACGGCGGTCGGACCGTCGCCCACGCCGGCGGTGAAGCCCAGCCCGTCCGCGAGGTCCGCGATGTCCCCGGTGGGCATCGAGATGCCGGCCGACGCGAACTGCAACGGCTGCCACATGACATCGACAGGTACGGTGGGCACCAAGCCGATCCCGGTCATGGGCCATCCGCTTGCCGGCTGGCGTGACTGCACCGCCTGCCACACCATCGGCAGCCTGGTCAAGACCGCACTCGGGCACACCACGCTGCACAAGGACGATTGCCTGATCTGCCACCAGACCCGGACGGAGGCGGGCGCGAGCAACGGGCCGAACACCCGACCCGAGCACATGGGCGGTGCCCAGTCCTGCAGCGCCTGCCACGGCGTGGACGATCATGCGCCGCTCCCCGAGTCGATGAAGGGCCGCGGCGACAACTGCTGGATCTGCCACAACGGGCCCGAGTACACCTACCTGTTCGAGGACAGGCCCGCGCCGTCGCCGGGGAGCCAGACACCCGCGCCGGCGAGCCCCGTCACGGACCCGGACGACGTGGGCTACGTGCTCCAGGCGCCTATCCGCTGAGCGCAGGCGCCCGGGTGGTTCGGCGGCGGGCGCCATGCCGTAGCGCGGGCCGGGGGCAGCGCGCCCCGTCCTCTCGGATACGCCTGGGCATGGTGCTCGAGACGGCGCCACGCCGGGAGGGACATGGAACGGTCACAGGCACCACACCGAGGCGTGCGCGATGCGAAACGCGCGGTCGATCGTCGCTTCCACCACGCCAGGGCGTAGCCGAGGGAACCAGGGGGCGGGACCCTGGGCGCGGGATCCTGGGCGCGGGGATCAGGCCAGGCTCCGGGGCGGACCCGGGCGGACCCGGGGCGCGGCTCCGCGGCGGCGCCGCATCGCGCCAAGGTTCAGGCCCGGCCCTTGACCATGTCGATGAGCCGCCCCACGACCCGTTCGCCGTCCGCGCGCAGGCCGTTGTGCGCGTACTCGTTCGTGATCCACGGCTTCAGCCCGCGAACCAGCGCGGCGGTCTCCTCGGCGAACGTCCGCTCCACGTAGACGTCATCGACGTAGATCGTCGCCGCGACCGGGACCTCGTTGACCGCGAGGACCGAGGCGTCGGCCATGCGCGGCCAGGGGTGCTCGGCAAGCAGATGCGCCGCGTCGCGTTGCGCCCGCAGGCCCGAGCACTCCTCCCACATCCACGGGAAGACGTGCTCGGCGGTGAACGCCTGGGTGCCCTCGATCTCGTCAGGCAGGAGGCGGGCCGCGGACCAGCGCGTCGGGAACCCGTCCGCGTAGGAGGACTCGTGGAGCGTGGCGTACATCGGGTTGCGGGTCCAACGGACCGCGTTCTCGACGTCGTGGAGGAAGGCTGGCGAGTTGACCGGCAGCTCGATGACGTCGTGGAGATGCTCGAAGCCCGCGCTGTCGCCCAGCCACATGCCGATCTGCCGGAAGCGGCGGACCGAGAGCCGGTCGCCCGACGGGAGCCGGACGTCCTCCGACTCGAGCCGGCGGTGGATCTCGCGGACGCGCGCCCGGTCGCCCGGGTAGCGGTCGAAGTAGCGGCGGTTCGCCTCGAGGGTGCGCACGTAGGTCGCGCCGTAGATGTCGTCCACGGGCCGGCCGACGGGCGCCAGGCCGCCGGTGATGAGCGCGGCCTCGAGGCCCTCCGGGGCGAACGAGAGGTAGGTGAGGGTCGTGAACCCGCCGAAGCTCTGGCCCAGCGTCGTCCAGCGCTTGACGCCCATGTCCTTCCGGATCCACTCGCAGTCGGCGACGATGCCGTCCGCGCGGAAGTGCGCGAGGTAGGCGGCCTGGTCCTCGGGCGTGTCACCGGGGATGCGCTCGCCGACGGGCGTGGAGCGGCCGGTCCCCCGCTGGTCCAGCAGCAGGACCCGGTACTCGCGCAGGGCGCGCTTCATCCAGCCCGACGGGGGCACGGTGGGCCGGGTCGCCTCGAAGCCCGGGCCGCCCTGGAGGAAGACGAGGTACGCGCGGTCGAGACCGTCGGGGTCCGCGACCTCGCGGGTGAAGACGGTGATGGCGGGGCCGTCGGGGCGGGCGGGGTCCAGGGGAACCTCGTGCTCGCGCTCCGTGAGGACGGCGCCGGGGACGTGGAACGTGGCGGTGACGGTCATACAGGCACGATACCGCCGCCGCGAGCGCAGGCTGC
>JANNHX010000603.1:0-2714 GCA_031404615.1 Chloroflexota bacterium | reverse complement strand
GGCCGCGGAACACCATCGGGCAGTTCACCTGCCCGCCGCTCATGTACCGCATCTTGGCGGCGTGATTCACGATCTGGTCCCGAGATGCCGATGGCGATATAGAGCTTGGGCGCGACGGTCTGGCCGGTCTGGCCAACCTGGTAGTCGTGGGTGGTGTAGCCGTCCTCCACCGCGTGGCGCGAGGCCGCGACCTTGGCCGCGTCGCCCAGCGTGGTCGACAGGCTCTCCGCAAGGGGCTGGAGCAGCCGGTTGAAGTCCGCCTTGTTCCGGATGCCGTGCCCGCCGGAGACGAGGATCTTCGCGTCGCGGATGCTCACCTTGGACACGAACGACTCGACGGGGGTGATGCGGAGGCCGTCGGCGCTGTCGCCGAGCTCCGGCGTGATGCGGATCACCTCACCGGTGCGCGACGCGTCCGGCGGCGGGACCTTGAACACGCCCGGCCGGACCGTCGCCATCTGCGTGGGCGAGTCCTTGGTCATGATCGTGGCCATGATGTTGCCGCCGAGCGCAGGTCGGGTCTGCTTGAGGATGCCGACCAGGCTCTGGCCGCCCTTGGCGTAGTCCCCGATCTCCAGCTTGGTGCAGTCCGCGGTGAGCCCGGAGTCGCACGCGTAGGCGATGCGCGGGGCCAGCTCGCGGCCCATAGGCGTGGCGCCGAAGAGCATGACCTGGGGCTTGTGATCCCGCACCAGGCCGGCGATGGCCGAGCGGTACGGCAGCGGCGAGAACTGGGCCAGCTGCGGGTGCTCGATGGCATACACGACGTCCGCGCCGGCCGCGATCAGCTGCGCGGGAAGGTCCCCGGCCTCGACGCCCGGGAGGACCGCGACGACCGGCTCGCCCAGGAATGCGGCAAGCTCGTGGGACTTGCCCAGCAGCTCCAGGCTGACGGACTTGATGCCGTCGCCCTCGCGCTCGGCGAGGACCCAGAACCCGCCCTTGTAGGTTGGCTCACGGCCCTCGAGCGCGTAGGCGCCCTCCTCGTGGATCGCGGGGCCGCCCGACGCGAGGCGGTACTTCGCCTTGACCTTGCGGACGAGCTCGGCGGGGTCGCTGATCATCTCGCAGGTCTTGGCCCGGTCCTCGGACGGGGAGAAGATCCGGTAGACGGTGGTCCGCGAGCCCTTGATGCCGCAGCGGTCCGGCGCGGCGTCGACGTCCGCGGCGCTCCACGTGTGGATCGTCGCGGCGCGGGCGGCGCGGGCCGAGTGGAAGCTCCGGTAGAGCGTGTCCGTGCAGGCGGTGACCGTGACGAGCGCCGGGAAGCGGACCGGGACCACGTCCTCCGTGCCCGCCGCGCCGATGCGCCGGAAGGTCAGCTCGGGCTCCGTGTGGACGTCCTGCGCGTAGCAGACCTGATCGATGCCCAGGTCCTCGGCCAGCTGCGGGGGCACCTGCGCGGTGTCGCCGTCCACGGACTGCATGCCCGTGACGATGAGGTAGTCCCGGCTTCCCTCGAACAGCTCGCGCTCGATGCGCCGGACCGCCATCGCGAGCGAGTAGGCGGTGGCCACCGTGTCCGCGCCGCCCATGACGCGGTCCGTGAGGAGGACGGCGTCGCCCGGGGCGCGCGAGATGCAGTCCGCGAGAACGTCGCGGGCCTGGGGCGGACCCATCGTCAGGTAGACGGTCTTCGCGTCCGGGTCCCGGGCGGTGATGCGCTTCGCGAACGAGAGCGCGTGGAGGTCGAGCGGGTTCAGGATGCTGTCGAGGAGACCGCGGCGCAGCGTGCCCTTCTCGCGATCCCAGGCGTCCTCCGGGATGTTGCTGACATCCGGGACCTGCTTGACCAGGACGATGCAGTGCATGGCCACCTACCGATGCGGCGTCTGGCTGCCTCGGCGGCGAGCCCTGCCACGTGTGAATGGGTTGGGCGAAACCCGCGCGCCTCGAGGGGGCTGCCGGAGTACCGGACGAGGCCGCTCGCCAAAGCGGGAGCGACAACGACGGGACGCAGCAGCACCGGGGCCGAGACCCGACGGTATCCGCACGAGGAGCATAGGTAGGCGATTGGGTGGTCGCGGGGGCCATTGGTCCCGCGAATCCGGCCTCGCGGTCGCCCGCGCGCGTGACCGCCCGCAGGGTCGCACGGTGCCCTTGGCCTGCGCGGCACGGAGGGCTGGTGGCGCCCGCTCGCCTCCGCTACCGTGGGCGCCGCCTCGACCCGAGGCGCGGCGTCACCCAGGGCGGATGGCAGATGGTGGAGAACATGGCGGCCGAGCGAACCGGCGACGGGACGACGGGCGTGGACCCTGCGCTCCCCGACGCGCGCCAGTCGCTCGGATCGGCGAAGCTCGACGACCTCGTCCCCGAGGGCGAGGCGTTCGCGCGGTCGCTCCAGACCTTCGTCGCGCTGCTCGCGCTGGCGGCGTTCATCGTGTCCTTCGGGCTCTACCAGGACTCCGTCGCGTCGATCATCGGCGCGATGGTCGTGGCGCCCCTCGGCGGCGCGATCATGGCTTTCGCGGGAGCGCTGGTCACCGGCCGCAGCCGCTGGCAGGGCATCGCGTTCCTGCAGGTTGCGCTGGGCGCCCGGGTCACGGGGCCCAGCAGCCACAGCGCCTGGTCGGCGAGACAGACCTCGCCCACCTCGCCACGCGACAGGACCCCGGCGAGCGTCCGGATGTCCGCGTCGAACCGCCGGTTCTGGTAGACGTTGAGGCCCACGCCGGCCGCCTTGGCCGCCGCCACGAGCTCGCGACCGCCGTCCG
>JANNHX010000602.1:0-6461 GCA_031404615.1 Chloroflexota bacterium | reverse complement strand
CCGGCCTGTGGCTCATCGTTCCGACGATCGCGTCGCCCTACAACGTCAGCAGCCTGCTCTCGAACATGTGGCCCCTGTTCGTCGTGGCCATCGGGCAGACCTTCGTCCTGATCATCGCGGGCATCGACCTGTCGCAGGGGGCCGTCATCTCGCTGACCAGCGTCGTCGGCGCTTCGTTCATCGCCCAGTCCGCCAACCCGATCGTCTTCGAGAAGAGCCCGCTGTGGGGTGTCCTGCTGTTCGAGAACGGCGCCATCCTGCATGGCTCGGCGCTGGGCATCCCGGTTGCCATCGGCGCCATGCTGCTGGTCGGCCTGTTCATCGGCGCCTTGAACGGCGCCGCGGTGGCCTACGCCCGAATCCCGCCGTTCATGGTCACGCTCGTGATGTCGATGTTCCTCGCGGCCTTCGCCATCCTGCTGGTCAAGTCCGAGAACATCATCGACCTGCCCGATGCGTTCCAGTCCATCGGCCAGGAGTTCGGCATCGGGGGCGACTTCGAGTTCTTCTCGGTCGCCATGATCATGGCCTTGATGCTGGGTGCCGTCGCCCACTTCGTCCTGAGTCGCACGGTGTTCGGGCGCTGGCTCTACGCCATCGGCATCAACCCGCGCAACGCCGCCGTCTCCGGCGTGCCCGTCCGCAAGGTCATCGTCCTCACGTACGTGTTCAGCGGCTTCTGCGCGGCGATGGCATCGATCATCTACACGTCGCGGGTTGACCAGGGCCGGCCGACCCTCGGAGAGCCCTTCCTGCTCGACATCATCGCCGCTGCCGTCATCGGCGGCACGAGCCTGGCCGGCGGTCGAGGCAAGATCCTCTGGACCCTGTACGGCGTGATCTTCCTGACCCTCCTGGGCAATGCCATGTCGCTGCTCAACGTGCCCTACTTCTACGTCGCGATCGTCAAGGGCTCGGTGATCCTGTTCGCCGCCCTCATCGACGTCGCGCGGCGCCGCATCATCCTCCAGGGCACGGGGGCCTGACCATGAGCGACACGATCCTCCGTTTCGAGGGCGTCAACAAGGCGTTCTTCGGCGTGAGCGTCCTGGAGGACGTCACGCTTGATGTCGAGCGCGGCAGCATCGTCGGGCTGGTCGGGGAGAACGGCGCGGGCAAGTCCACGCTGATGAACATCCTGGGTGGAGTCGTCCTGATGGACGGCGGCCAGATGCTGCTGGCTGGCGAGGCCTATGCCCCGCGTGACCCGCGCGACGCCGACCGTGCAGGGATCGCCTTCATCCACCAGGAGCTGAACCTCTTCACCAACCTGACGATCGCCGAGAACCTGTTCATCAGCGAATTCCCGCACTGCGGCCCGACGCCGCTCCTGGATCGCGGGCGGCTCCGAAAGCGCGCCAGGGAGGCGCTCGCCCTGGTGGACCTGGCCGTCTCGCCCGACGTCCGTGTCGAGCGGCTTTCACCCGGCGAGCGGCAGCTCGTCGAGGTGGCCAAGGCCCTCGCCATGGATGCCCGGATAATCATCTTCGATGAGCCCACGACGTCCCTGACGACCCGCGAGACCGAGCGACTGTTCGGGATCATCGATCGCCTCCACCAGGCAGGGAAGACGATCATCTACATCTCGCACATCCTGCGCGATGTCATGCGGATCGCCGATGCCGTCGCCGTCCTCCGCGATGGACAGCTCGTGGCTAGCGGCCCGGTGTCGGACTTCTCGATCCACAGCATGATCGCGGCCATGGTCGGGCGCGAGATCGAGCAGCTCTACCCCGACCGCACGTCGCAGCCCGGACCCGAGATCTCGCTAGAGCTGCGGCAGCTCTCGAAGGCGGGCATCTCACACCGGATCGACCTGGTCCTCCACAAGGGCGAGGTGCTGGGAGTGTTCGGCCTGATGGGCTCTGGGCGCTCGGAGCTGGCCCGAATCATCTTCGGCCTCGACGACTTCGACGAGGGCGAAGTGCTCATCGACGGCAAGCCCGTCAAGAGGCTCTCGCCCACCCGCAACATTCGCAACGGCATGGCGTTCGTGACGGAGAACCGACGTGAGGACGGCCTCATGATGGAGGCCACGGTCGCCGACAACCTGTCGCTCGCGGCGCTGCCGGCCTATAGGACGCGCCTCGTCAACACGGTCAGATCGAGCGCCGTCGCATCGGCAGTCAAGGACAGGGTCGACGCCCTCAGCATCAAGGTTCACGACGCCTTCCGCAGCGAGGTCAAGGGACTCTCGGGCGGCAACCAGCAGAAGGTCGTGCTGGGCAAGTGGCTGATGACGAAGCCCTCGATCCTCATCATCGACGAGCCAACTCGCGGCGTCGACGTGGGCGCCAAGTTCGAGATCTACGAGACCATCGACCGCATCGCTGCCGCGGGCACCGCGGTGCTGTTCATCTCCTCGGAGCTCGAGGAGCTGCTGGGGATGTGCGATCGGATCCTGGTCATGGGCCAGGGTGAGGTCCTGGGGTCCTTCGACCGGGCGCAGTTCCACGAGGAGGCCATCCTTCGCACTGCCTTCCGGGAGCACGTCGCATGACCTCTCACCGCCTGACGATGCCGGTCCTGCGCAACATGCCGGCCATCCTGTTCCTGCTCGCGTTTGCGCTGTTCAGCCTCCTCGACCCTCGCTTTGCGACGTTCGCCAACTTCTCAAACATCGCGAGCTCCTCGGCGTTCGTGGGTCTCGTGGCCGTGGGCATGACGATCGTCCTGCTGACCGGGGGCATCGACCTTTCGGTGGGCGCCACGATGTACATCACCGGTGCTGTGATCGGCATGCTCCTGCAACAGGACGTGCCCATGCTCGCGGCCATCGCCGTCGGCGTCCTGGTGGGCACCCTGTGGGGCTGCGTCAACGCCTTCCTGATTGCGTGGGTGGGCCTGGTGCCGTTTGTCGCCACGCTGGTCACGCTCACCATGGGCCGCGGGATCGGTCTCCTGCTCACGGAGTCGCGCCAGTTCATCCTGCCCCAGGAGATGGCCTACGCGGCCAGCAGCTACCTCGGCATCCCGCTGCCGGTCATCGTCTTCGCGATCGTTGTCGTCGCAGCCGTCGTGTTCCTGCGCTGGACCGCGATGGGGCGGCAGATCTACGCGATGGGCAACAACGTGGAGGCGGCCCGCAAGGCGGGCCTGAACACGCGGCGGCTCACGGCCAGCGTGTACGTCATCAGCGGCTTCTGCGCCGCGCTGGCCGGCGTCATCCTCGTGAGCCAGCAGGGCAGCATCTCGGCCGGCCTTGGCCAGGGAGTCGAGTTCGATGCCATCGCGGCCGCTGTCCTGGGCGGAACCAGCCTCTTCGGTGGCGTGGGCAGCGTCTTCCCGGGCACCGTGATCGGCGTGCTGCTGGTGCAGATGATCTCGACCGGCATGGTCTACCTGCAGATCGACCTGTACCTGCAGGACATGGTTGCCGCGATCGTCATCTTCTTCGCCGTGCTGATCGACGCGCTGCGCATGCGCATCCTCACCCGGCTCGAGCGCCGCAACATCCGCGTGGAGAAGGGCTCGACGGAGGTCCAGACCGCACCGTCGTCGCCGTAGCGTGGCCCATCGATCGGGTCAAGGTGAGGAGAGACCGGGATGAACCATCGGGAGCGAGTGCTGGCAGCACTCGACCACAGGGAGACGGACCGTGTCCCGGTCGACCTGGGCTCGACGATCGTCACGACCGCCACCCGGATCGCGTACCAGGGCCTGCTCGGGTACCTCGGGCTGCC
Organism: Chloroflexota bacterium; assembly: GCA_031404615.1. Taxonomy (GTDB): domain Bacteria; phylum Chloroflexota; class Limnocylindria; order Limnocylindrales; family CSP1-4; genus CAIXZV01. Next base: position 2,778 of record JANNHX010000602.1, on the reverse strand, counting down.
GCCGGATGACAGCCCGGCGATCTCGCACCGCCAGATGGACACGGTCTACCCGCGTGAGGACCTGCTGGAGCGCTACGACATCGACTGCCGTGCGGTCTACCTCAAGGGTCCCTGGGAATTCCAGACGAAGGAGCTGCCCGACAACCGCTTCACGGACGAGTACGGGCTTCTCTGGGAAAAGGCCTCCTTCTACTACGACGTGGTGGGCCGGCCGTTCGCGGGACTGGAGACGCCCTCGGACCTGGTGCGCGCGCAGTGGCCGGATCCCTACGACCCCGGTCGCGTTGCCGGCATCCGCGAGGAAGCCCGTCGGCTGTACGAGGAGACCGACTTCCTCGTCGTCGCCGACATCATGTGCCTCGGGCCCTTCGAGGGAGCCTGCTTCCTCCGGGGCTACGAGGACTTCTGCACGGACCTCTACTGGAACCCCAAGCTGGCGCACGCGATCCTGGACAAGGTCACCGAGACGGACATCGCGCTCTGGGACCTGTTCATCGACCATGTCGGCCCGTACGTCCAGGTCGTGGCGCAGGGCGACGACCTGGGCACGCAGCGGGGTCCGTGGACCTCGCCCGACATGTACCGGAAGTTGGTCAAGCCGTACCACAAGCGCCTCTACGACTTCATCCATAGCAAGACGAGCGCCAAGGTGTTCATGCACTCGTGCGGCTCGGTGTTCGACCTCATCCCGGACCTGATCGAGGTCGGCGTCGACGTCCTCAACCCCATCCAGCGCAGCGCGGCGAAGATGGATATCGCCACGATGAAGCAGCAGTTCGGCACGGAGCTGTGCTTCTGGGGCGGGGGGCATCGACGTGCAGCAGGTGCTGCCATTCGCCACGCACGAAGCGATCGAGCGTGAGGTCCGGTACAGCATCGAGACCCTGGGCCGGGACGGCGGCTACGTGTTCTGCGCCGCCCACAACATCCAGCCCGACGTGTCGCCGGACCGGATCGACGTGATGTACCGGGCGGCACTCGAGCACCGGCGCACAAGCCAGGCATCGTGAGCACGCTGCTCGGGCTCGACATCGGTACGACCGGCTGCAAGGCCGTCCTGTTCGACGCCGACGGCACGCTCCTCGCGAGCGCGAGCCGAGAGTACGCCGTGGACCTGCCGAGGCCTGGCTGGGCAGAGCAGAACATCGAGCGGGTGTGGGTGATGGCCATGGAGGCGATGGCCGAGGCGATCGCCGCTGCGCACGTCGTGGAGGTGGCGGCCATCGGCCTGTCGGTCCATGGCGAGGCCGTCACCCCCGTGGACGCGGTCGGCCGGCCGCTCCGGCCGACGATCCTGGGGATGGACACCCGCACGGAACGGGAGAACGACTGGCTCCGGGAGCATCTCGGTACCGAGTTCCTCGTGGGGCGCACCGGCATGCCCGTGCACACGATCAACACGCTGCCCAAGCTCCTCTGGCTAAAGGACCACGAACCCGAGGTCTGGCGGGACGCCGCCGGCTTCCTCCTCGTGGAAGGGTTCCTGCTCCAGCGCATGACGGGCATGGTGGCCACGAGCGAGTGCCTCGCCTCGCGGACCCAGCTGTTCAACCTCGTTGACGGCGGCTGGGACCCGGCGATCCTTGACGCCATCGGGCTGGACGAGCGCCGCCTGGGCGAACTCCTGCCGTCCGGCTCTCCCGTCGGGCGACTGCGCGACGAGCTGACGGCAGCGCTGAGCCTGCGCCACGCGCCGCTGGTCGTCACGGGTGGGCATGACCAGGCCTGTGGCGCGCTTGGGGCCGGCGTCACGCGTCCGGGGCTGGCCTGCGTGTCCACGGGCACGGCCGAGGTCGTGGAGGTCGTCCTGCCGGCACCGGTCCTGGAGCCGGCCCTGGCCGAGGCGGGGCTGTCGGTCTACCGGCACGTGGTGCCGGGGATGTACCTGGCCATGACCCTCAACCACAGCGGCGGACTGGCGCTGCGCTGGTTCCGCGACGAGTTCTGCGAGCCGCAACGGGATGCGGCCGCCGCGACGGGGCGCGATGTCTACGAGCTCATCCTTGCCGCCGCACCGGACGGGCCGACGGACCTCCTGGTCATGCCCCACTTCGCTGGCAGCGGGACGCCCAGGCTGGATCCCTCGTCGCGCGCTGCGATCGTGGGGCTGACCTTCGCCACCGGCCGGGGCGAGATTGCGCGAGCCATCCTCGAGGGTCTGACCTTCGAGCTCCGTGCCAACCTGGACCTGCTGGCCGGCGCCGGGGTCGAGATTGGCACCCTACGCGCGATCGGCGGTGGCGCCCGTTCGCCGCTCTGGCTCCAGCTCAAGGCGGACATCACCGGCATTCCTGTCGCCGTGCCGCAGGTCACCGAGGCAGCCGCGCTTGGTGCGGCGTTGTTGGCGGGAGCTGGAGCGGGCATCTTCCCCTCGGCCGCCGCCGCGGCCGACTCCTGCCTGCGCATCGCCGAGACGCGGACACCGGATCCGGCGATGCGTCGTGCCTATCAGGAGCGCTACCCGCTCTACGCTGGCCTCTACGCGGCGCTGACCCCGTTCAATCGGGGACTCGGTCGCGGCAGCGGAGTCTCCGGGGCATAGGAGCCTGGCCCCGGCCCCGGCGTGTGCCGGCCGCCGGCGTGTGCCGGCCGCCGGCGTGTGCCGGCCGCCAGCGGGTGATCCTGCTGTGGATCGAATCCCGGTTGCTGCCGCACGGCTCGGGCGCTGAGCCGCACGGACCTGGCGTGACCCACGCTCGTGGCCCCCGGTATCGATCCACACGAGACTCGCCGGGGAACGCCCGACCGGAATCGATGCGGCCCCGGCGGATCCGCCGT
>JANNHX010000601.1:0-9749 GCA_031404615.1 Chloroflexota bacterium | reverse complement strand
GACAGTTCGGTGACGTCCGCGCTCAAGGCCGGGCTCGAAACCGCCAAGGGCCGGCCCGGTGATCCGAAGTCCGCCGGAGAACTCGTCGGGGAAAATCCTGCCGCGGACCACCACCACCTGGTCCTCCTGGATCATCGCGCGCTTCTCGTGGCACCGCCGACATCAGGTCGTCGTAGTCACGGCCCGGGTAGGAGTGGTGGATCAGGTTGCCGAATTCCTCGCCGTAGCTCGTGCTGCCGCGCGGGTTCGAAAACAGCACGTTGTATCCGGCGGCCGCATAGAGCTGCAGTTCGGCGGCGAAGCGCGGGCCGTAGTTCGTGTGCGGGCCGCCGTGGATCTCGAGGACCAGCGGCTGCACGCCCGGGCCGCCCGGGTAGAGCCAGCCCTGGATCTCGGCGCCGCCGCTCTGCCAGCGGCGATCCGACGGGGCGACGAGCGCGAGCTCCGCCGCGAGCTCGTCGTTGAGGTGCGTGACGGCCCGTCGCTCCCCGGCGACGCTCTTTGCGGGCGCCTCGAAGGCGACGACCTCGGGGAACGTGGTGACGTCCGATCGGATCGCCGCGATCGCGTCGCCCTTGGCCTTGGACGGGCAAGCGTCCCAGCCGGAGAGGTAGTGGCGGTCGGATGTCAGCCGCTCGGGCTCGCCGCGGCCATCGAGGGCGACTCGCCACAGCTCGTACGAACCCTCGACCGGCGCTGCGAACAGGGCGTGCTTCCCATCGGCGGACGGGACGACGCGCGCCGCCTCGCCGACGGTCACGTCGCTGTTCATCGCGGCGTCCGGCTTGAGCTCGCTGCGCGCGAGGAGGTCCGTGCCACCGCGCGGACCCGCGTCGGAGCCGTCCGCGGCGAAGCGCCAGAGGCCGGTCCGGTAGCCGCCGCGCGGGAACCGTTCGCCGAGAGCGAGGATCGCGGTGCCATCGCGGGTCCAGGCCGGGCTGAAGAACAGCGCGTCGCTGCCACCGGCGACCGTCGTGACCCCGCGCGTCGCGACGTCGACGACGAACAGGGAGGACCGGTAGTCGATGTCGGGGTCGCGCCGGCGGTTGGCCGCGAACGCGATCCGCTTGCCGTCCGGCGACCAGGCCGGGCTCGTCTCCGCGGACGGGCCGACGACGAGCGGGCGGGCCGAGCCGGTCGCGACGTCCACGAGCCACAGGTGCGTCTCGCGGTCGTCGATGAAGCCCGCGCCGTTGTACTGGTAGCCCAGGCGGTCGATGTAGCGGTAGTCGGACAGGGGCGTCTCGCCGGGCTTGGGCTTCTCGGGCCGCCCGCGCTTGCGGCGGTCCTCGGCGAGGGTGGCGCCCAGCGAGGAGGTCAGCACCGCGAGCTGCGAGCCGTCGGGCGACCACGCGAACTCCGACACCCCGCGCGGAAGGTCCGTCAGGCGGCGCGCCTCGCCGCCTTCAAGGGGCAGCAGGTGGACCTGGTCGCAGTCCTCGCGCTCCTTCGGCTCCTTCGGCCGGTCGGGCTCCTCCTCCACGAGCAGCCGCCGGTCCGAGATGAATGCGAGCGTCCGGCCGTCCGGCGAGAACCGCGGGTGGCGGTCCGTCCGGGCGCCGATCGTCAGGCGGCGCGGCTCGGCGCTGCCGTCGGCCGGGGCCAGCCAGATGGCGTGCCGGTAGCCGTCCTTGCCGATGGCGCTGCGCTTGACGGTGAAGGCAACGAGGCGACCGTCCGCGGAGAGTCGCGGGTCCATCGGGACGGAGATCCGGTACAGGTCGTCCGGGCGCGCGGGTCGAGGCAACGTGGTCCTCCGGGGGCGCAGGGTGGAGCCCGCGGGATGGGCGGGCGTCGGGATCGGGGCCAGTCTATCCCCGGGCGAGGGGCTACCATCGGGCGGCGATGGCCGAGCAGCTCTCCTTCCAGCTCGAGCCGGCGATGCCGCGCCCCGGCGACGTGGCGCCGATGTGGCCGACGCCGCGCTCCGATGCCTTCGACTCCTCCGACTGGATCTTCGAGCCCACCTGGGGCGGCCATCGTGCGCTCGCGTTCGTGGAGCCGGGCGAGACGGTTGGGACAGGCGAGGTACGGGTCGTCGATGCGCGCGGCACCGAGCTCGTGGAGCGCCTGCCGGAGCTCGCGGGGCTCGCGGTCCGGGTCGCGGCACGGACAGCGGTGCTCGACGGGGAGCTCGTGGTGGTCGATGCCCACGGGCGCGCCGACAACGACGCTCTGCGCGAGCGGCTGGCGGGACGCCCCGGGCGGCCGGTCGCGTTCCTCGTCTTCGACCTGCTCCACCTCGATGGGCGCTGGCTCCTGAGCCAGCCACTGGACAAGCGGCGCGCGGCGTTGCGGCGGGTCCTGCGGCCGGGCGACGAGGTCGTCGTGGTGCCCGCGATCACGGGCGATGGCCTGGCGCTCCACGCGGCGGTCTCCGCCCAGGGGATCGCCGGGATCCTGGCGCGCCGCCGCGCGAGCCCGTATCTGCCCGGGGTCCACAGCAGGCTCTGGCGTGCGATCCCGGCCTCCGCGCCGGGCGAGGCGCCGGGCGAGGCAGCGGGCGATGTCACGGTCGAGGTCGGGCGCGACGGTTCCGAGGCCGAACCAGGGGAACCCATCGCGGCCGAGGGCACGGCACCCGTCCTCGCGCTCTTCCGCCGGCTGCCGTTCGACGAGGACCCGGGCGACTAGCCAGGCCCACCGCCGACGGCCATCAGCTGCCCCGCACCGCCCGGAGGAACGTCCTCACCGTCGGCGGCTGCCCGTACATCAGCACCCCCGCGCGGTAGACGCGGATCGCGAGCAGCGTGACCAGCGGGACCGTCGCGATCAGCAGCCCGAGGCTCAACGCCAGCTCCCAGGGCTCCACCCGCCCGATCGACAGCCGCGCCATCATCACGAACGGGCTCCAGAGCGGCACGTAGGATGCGAACCGGATGAACCCGGCCGAGCTCCCCGACAGCGCGAGCACCGCGGGCAGGTAGCCGGCGATCGCGGGGATCGAGAGCGGCAGCGCGATGATCTGGAGGTCCTCGGCGCGGCTCAACAACGAGCCAGCACCCGCGTAGAGGGCCGCATAGAGTGCGAACCCCAGCACGAAGTACACGAGGAAGGCGACGATCAGCCCGGGCGACAGCCCCGCGAGCGATGTCGCGGCGCCGGGGTCCTCGCCCAGCATCGCGTTCCCGACCTGGCCCGAGAGCACCATCATCACCAGCGCCGGCACGAGGATCATCGTGACCTGCGTGAGCCCGGCAAGGCCGATGCCCAGGATCTTGCCCAGGACGAGCTGGGGCGCGCTGGCCGCGGAGATCAGCAGCTCCATGACCCGGCTCGCCTTCTCTGCCACGACGCCCGACGCGACCCACAGCCCGTAAAACACCAGCGTCAGGAACAGGAGCACCACGAACACGATGCCGACGATGCGCCGGCTCGCGTACTCGGAGGTATCGACGGCCCCGTCTCCGCCCGCCGAGGCGGCACCCGCATCGATGACCGCGAAGGCCGGCGGCACGAACGGGTTCGTCGCGTTGGGGTTCGCGGCGGTCCAGTCGAGCACGCCCACGCTGAACGCCCCGAGCTGGAGCAGGCTCAGCTTGTCCTGCCCGAGCCCGCCGATGGTGACGGCCTGGAAGTCCAGCCCGCCGTCCGCCGTCCGCTCGACGATGACCGCGCCGGCCACCTGGGCATCCGCGACGGCATCGACGGCATCCTGCGGCGCGGGCATGACCTCGAACACGAACGGCTTGGGCCCGCCCGTGGTCCCGTCCGCGGATGCGTTCAGGAACGCGTCGAGGATCGAGACAGTGCGATCCGCGAGCGCGGCATCCGGCGCGGCGACGGCGATCCGGGTCACGGTCGCCCGCTCCATGACCCGGAATGCGAGCGGGATCAGGGCGATGACGACCGCGAGCCCAACCATGAGCAGCGTCGAGAACACGAACGCCCGCGACTTGACGCGCTCCGTGTACTCGCGCCCGGCGACGAGGCCGACGTTGCGGGCCGTTGCGCCCCGGCCGGTCGGCGCCTCGTGCGTCACGCGGCTGACTCCGCGCCCGCGACGGGCTCGAGGGTCGCGAGATGCGTCTCCTCGTTGGCCGGGCGGCCCACGAAGTCGATGAAGATCTGCTCGAGCGACGGGTCTGCGATCTCGAAGTGGCGCACGCGCGCGCCGGCGCCGACCGCCGCCGCGAGCACCTCGTCGGGCTCCACGCCCACGTCGAGCTCGACGGTCGAGCGGTCCATGCCCGCCTGGATCACGCGTGTCCCGGGCACGGCGCTCAGCCACGGCAGCCGGTGGTCGCCCTCGACCGCGATCCGCACCATCCGCCGACCCGTCGCGCGCTTCACCTCTCGCAGCGTCCCGCCGACGACCATCTTGCCGCGGTCGACGATCGCGACCGCCTCGCACAGCGCCTCGGCGACCTCCATCTGGTGGGTCGAGAAGATGACGGTGCGGCCGCGGTCGCGGAGCTCGAGGAACGCCTCGCGCAGGAGCATGACGTTGACCGGGTCGAGACCCGTGAACGGCTCGTCCATGAGCAGCACCTGCGGGTCGTGCAGGGTCGCGGCGATGAACTGGATCTTCTGCTGGTTGCCCTTGGACAGCTGCTCGGCGCGGCGGTCGGCGAGGTCCTCGGCGCGGAACCGCCGGAGCCAGGCCATGGCCTCGCGCCTGGCGCGCTCGCCCGGCACGCCCTGGAGCCCCGCGAAGAAGACGAGCTGGTCCAGGACGCGCATCCGCGGATAGAGGCCGCGCTCCTCGGGCAGGTAGCCCCATGTCGAGCGCGGGAGGCGGTGGCTCTCGATCCCGCGCCAGGTCACGCGGCCCGCGTCCGCCTCGAGCACGCCGAGCGTGATCCGCATCGTCGTCGTCTTGCCCGCACCGTTCGCGCCCAGGAACCCGAAGACCTGTCCGGCCTGGACCTCGAAGGCGAGGTCGTCCAGGGCCACCACGGACCCGAAGCGCTTGAAGAGGTGGTCGACGACGAGGCTCATCTGCGCTCCGAGCATAGCGGCCGGACTCGCAAGGTCCATTCAGGGATGGTCCTGAACCTGGAGGCGATGATGATCCGGGTCCAGGAGCACCCGATCCGTGCCGCGGTTCGCCACTGCGGCAGGGCCGACCCGGGTTGCGCGGCCGCCCGGTCGACGCCGCGGGGGTAGGATCGAGGGGTGCAAGACCCCAGGATCTCCCCTCTCCGAATCGATGCCGATCGCGCCGCGGGCACCCTCTCCGTCGGCTGGGCGGACGGCCACCCGACGGTCTTCGAGACCGTCACGCTGCGCTGGCTCTGCCCGTGCGCGTACTGCCGCGGCGAGGCCGGCATGCCGGGCTGGCTCGACAGCAATCCGACCCTGACGCCGGAGCAGACCCGCCTCGTCGACGTGGCACTCGTGGGGACCTACGCGATCCAGGTGACCTGGGGCGACGGCCATGCAACCGGCTACCACACGTTCCAGCTGCTGCGCGAGATGTGCCCCTGCGACGAGTGCGCGCGGGCCCGCGAGCAGCACAAGGCCCACGGAGGCGACCGATGATCATCGCGACCACCCCCTCCATCGCCGGCTACCGGGTCGCCGAGACGCGCGGCCAGGTCTTCGGGCTCGTGGTTCGGAGCCGCGGGCTCGCCGGCAACCTCGTCGCCAGCCTGAGGTCCATCGGGGGCGGCGAGATCCACGAGTACACCAGCCTGCTCGAGGACACGCGTCGCCAGGCCATCGACCGCATGGTCCAGAACGCGACGCTGGTCGGGGCGAACGCGATCGTGTCGATGCGCTTCGACTCGTCGGAGATCGCGGCGACGATGTCCGAGATCGTGGCCTACGGGACCGCGGTCGTCGTGGTGCCCGACGCGGCGGCTGTGCCCGTGGTCGAGTAGCCCGTGGGCGTCGTGCTCACCCGCGTGCTCGTGGGTGCATTCGGGCTGCTGTTCATCCTGGGCGGGGTCGGTCTGGTGGCCATTGCCGGGCCCGGCGACGACCTCATGTCCGCGCTGTTCCTGATCGTGCCGGGCGTGGTGATGATCGTCGCGGTCGTCCTGGAGCGGACGCGCTACCGCTCCCTCCACGCCGAGCGCACGGGCGACGGGGCGGGCCCGGGTGGCGGCGAGCCCACGGCGCCGGAGCCCCGGTTCCAGCCCACCAGCGAGCGCTTCCTGGACCCGACGACACACGTGGCGCTGCGCGTCTGGGTGGATCCCGCCACCGGCGAGCGGCGGTACGTCCCGGAGGGGTAGCTCGCTCCGCCTCGCCTGCTCGCGTCTCGAGCCACGGGACTGGCAGGCGGGCGGAACCTGTAGCCGAACGGTGCGGCGAGCCCGGGAGTCCGGCTCATGACGGATTCCGAGGCCTATTCGAGAGTGCGACCGGACTCCGAGGCGGGTCGCGCCGTCTGCGCACGGGTGCTTCCCGCCTGCGAGGCGGGTCGGCGGCGACCTCACGGCACATGCCGCGCGTAAGCCGCGCATACGAGCCCATCGCTTCAATGTTCCCATGCCCACTCCGGAGCTCACTGCCGCGATCCGACGAGCGACGGCCAGGCGTCACGACGCGCTGGTGGCCGACGTGGTCCGCCTGCGCGCGGATGCCGGGCTGACATGCGAGCTCCTCGCCCGCTCGGCCGGGATCGACCCTGCCTACCTGCGACGGATCGAAGCGAGACTCGAGCCCGTTCCTCCGGGCGAGTCGCGCCGTGACCCGAGCCCGTCGCTCGAGACGTACCAGCGACTTGCGACGGTCCTGGGCGCCGACCTGGCCACCCGCCTCTACCCGAACACCGGGCCGCTGGTCCGGGACCGGCTCCAGGGACGCATCCTCGAGGTGCTGCTCGCCGACCGTCACCCGCGCTGGACACCCTTCACCGAGCTGGCGGTCCGGCGCCCGAGCCGCGGCTGGATCGACGTTGCCCTCCACGACCCACGGGAGCACGTGCTCGTCGCCGGCGAGATCCAATCGGAGCTGAACCGCATCGAGCAGCTCGTCCGCTGGTCGGCTGCGAAAGCGGAGTCGCTCCCGTCGTGGGAGGGATGGCCACATCTCGGAGATGAGCCGGCCGTGTCCCGGCTGCTGATCGTCCGCCGGACGCGCACGACACGCTCGGTCGCCCTCGAGTTCGAGCGGCAGCTGCGGGTCAGCTACCCCGCCCACCCGGGCGATGCCCTTGCCGCACTCCGCGGCACCGCGCCATGGCCTGGGCCCGCGATGGTGTGGGCAATCGTGGAAGGCACGCGCACGCGCCTCGTGGCCACGCGCTAGCGTCGAGTACGCCCGGAACGCCCGCGGGGGCCGATTTCCCCGAGTGCTATCCTCGGAGGTCAACCCGACCGGGACCGGGAGAGCGGCCGCCTTCGCGCGCCGCCCGCCGGGCCCGAGCGCACCCGCGAGAGGACCCATGGCCACCGTGAGACCCGCCCCCGGACCCCGCGTCGCAACCCGCGGTCGTCGTCGGGCCGCGCGGGACCAGAAAGGGCCCATCCTCAACCGCGAGCTCTCCTGGATCGAGTTCAACGCGCGCGTCCTGCACGAGGCAAAGGACGCCCGGAACCCGCTCCTCGAGCGCGTGAAGTTCCTCGCGATCTTCGCGTCCAACCTCGACGAGTTCTTCCAGGTCCGCGTGTCCGGCCTCCGCCGCCAGAACCAGAGCAACGCCCAGCACCACAGCCTCGACGGCCTCACGCCGGCCCAGCAGTTGGACGCGATCCGCGAGCGCGTCCGGGAGCTCGTCGCGGACCACTCCCAGATCTGGGTGGACATCCGCACGCAGCTGGCGGCCGAGGGCGTCGAGATCCTCGACTACGAGGAGGTCCCGGAGCACCACGAGAACCTCCGGCGGCGCTTCCACGACGAGATCTTCCCCGTGCTCACGCCGCTCGCGGTGGACCCCGGACACCCGTTCCCGTACATCAGCACGCTCAGCCTCTCCATCGCCGTCGGCCTGCGCGACCCTGAGACGGGCGAGCAGCGCTTCGCCCGGGTCAAGATCCCGCCGATCCTCCCCCGCCTGTTCGCCGTCGAGCGCGACAAGTTCGTGCTCCTGGACCAGGTCATCGAGGCCAACCTCGACGAGCTCTTCCGCGGCATGGAGATCCTCGAGACGCACCTGTTCCGGGTTACCCGCGACGCGGATATCGCGATCGAGGAGGACGAGGCGGACGACCTCCTGCTCGCCATCGAGGAGGAGATCCGGCGCCGGCGCTTCGGCGAGGCGGTCCGCCTCGAGGTCGAGCGCTCGATGCCGGAGCTCACCCGCCAGATCCTGGTGCGAGGCACCGGCGTCCGCGACGAGGACTGTTTCGAGGTCGCCGGGATGGTGGACCTCACGGCGCTCTGGCAGCTCGTGAGCCTGGACCGGCCGGACCTCAAGGCGGCGGGGCACACGCCGGTCATCCCGCAGCGGCTCCTGCCGCCGGACGAGGATGAGCCGGCGGACGTGTTCGCCCAGATGCGGGCCGGCGACCTGTTCCTGCACCACCCGTACGAGTCCTTCACGGCGTCGGTGGAGCGGTTCATCGACCAGGCCGCGGACGACCCAGATGTCCTCACGATCAAGCAGACCCTCTATCGCACCTCGGGCCAGTCGCCGATCGTGGGCGCCCTCATCCGCGCGGCGGAGCAGGGCAAGCAGGTCGTGGTGCTCGTCGAGATCAAGGCCCGGTTCGACGAGGAGAACAACATCGTCTGGGCCCGCCGCCTGGAGCAGGCCGGCGCCCACGTCGTCTACGGCCTGGTCGGCCTCAAGACGCACTCCAAGGTGGCGATGGTCGTCCGGCGCGAGGGCAGCGGCCTGCGCCGCTACATCCACATCGGCACCGGCAACTACAACGGCAAGACCGCGCGCCTGTACACGGACCTCGGGCTGCTGACCTGCCGGGAGGAGCTCGGCGCGGACGTCACGGACCTGTTCAACGTCCTGACCGGCCTCTCGCGCCAGCGCGTGTTCCGCCGCCTGCTCGTGGCGCCGATGACGCTGCGCACCCGCTTCCTCGAGATGGTCGAGCGCGAGGCCGCCCTCGCCCGTGCCGGCCACCCGGCCAGCATCGTGCTCAAGGTCAACTCGCTCGTGGACACGCAGGTCATCGAGTCGCTCTACGAGGCGAACAAGGCCGGCGTCGACATCGACCTGATCGTCCGCGGCGCCTGCTGCCTCGTCCCGGGCCTTGACGGCGTGTCGGACCGGATCCGGGTCCGCTCGATCATCGGGGAGTTCCTCGAGCACTCGCGGATCTGGATGTTCAACAACGGTGGACGCGCCGAGTGGTACATCGGCTCGGCCGACCTCATGGAGCGCAACCTCGACCGTCGCGTCGAGGTCGTCACCCCCGTCGAGGACCACGAGGCGCAGGCGCGCCTGTCCCGCATCATCGAGGTGATGCTCGCAGACGACCGCCGCTCGTGGCGGCTGAGCCCTGACGGACGCTGGCAACGCGTCGAGGTCCTCGAATCCCGGGAGGGAACGGTGGAGACGTTCGCGGTCCTCAAGGACGACGCGGCCCATGCAGCCGCGCTGGCCGACGTGCCGCGGCGGCCGCACGCCCACGCGGGCTCCATGGACCCGCGCGCGTGACGCACGGCGAGGACGCGCCGATGGAGATCGAGCTCAAGTACCGCATGACCGACACGCCCGCGGGCGAGCGCCTGCTGGCGGCCGACGACCTCGCGGGGTTTGGCGCGGTCACTGACGCCGAGACGGTGCACAACGAGGACCGCTACATCGACACCGCCGACGGGGTCCTGGCCGCCGGCCATGACCAGCTCCTTGACCGCATTCGCGTTGGCCCCCGGTGTATTGAAGACCACAATGCCCA
>JANNHX010000600.1:0-1671 GCA_031404615.1 Chloroflexota bacterium | reverse complement strand
CGGCAGGAGCCAGAGCGCCGAGAGCACGACCAGCGGCACGGTGTAGGCGATCCGCCGCGACCCGATCCGGTCGGACACGGCGCCGCCCGCCACGGAGCCGATCATCGCCCCGACGAGCACCAGGCTCGCGATCCGCGAGGCCCCGGCGAGGTCCTGGCCGCGCTCGGCGACGAGGAACGTGGGGAAGAACGTGTTGATGCCGCCCGCGCTCATGGCGAATAGCCCGAAGGTGGCCGAGAGCAGCCAGACGTCGCGGTTCGCCAGGGCGGCACGGAGTGAGAGGGCGGGTGTGGCACCCGGCGCCCCCGCGGGACCCGCCGCGGATGTCGGCACCACATCGCGCCCTGGCCGTCTGGGCAGCTGCGTCGCGAGAACGGCGACCCACAGCACGCCCGCCACGAGGGCCACGACCCCGGCGAACCACCAGGCCGCCTGCCAGCCGTACGCCGCGGCCAGCGCCGGCGCGAGGTTGTACATGAGCAGGCCGCCGAGCGGCACCCACATCGCCCAGATCCCCATCGGCGTCCCGCGGCGCTCCGGCGCGAAGGTGGCGGCGACGACGGCGGGCGCCGTGACCCCGATCAGCCCCACGCCCACGCCCTGGACGAGGCGGCTGACCAGGAGGATCGTGTAGTCGGGCGCCAGGGCGCCGATCGCGGACCCGATGACGACGGACCCGAGCGCCACGGCCCCCGTGACGACCGCCCCGAACCGCCCGAGGATGACCCCCGCCGGCAGGGCGAGCACGAGGCCCGTGATGCTGAACACGGACATGAGCGAGCTCGCCTGTGCGAGGTCGATGCCGAAGTCCTCCATCAGGAGCGGCATCAGGGGCGGCGCGGCGAACTGCGCGAGGACCGCCGCCACGCTGCCGATGAACACCACGGCGAGGATCAGCCACGGGTGGCGGGGCGTGGGCGGCACGGGATCTCCGATCAGGTGAGAGCCTCCGCCCTGGGGGGAGGGGCGGAGGCTCTCGGGAAGAGTTGCGGTCATACGGCGCCTAGTAGGTGCCGTACTCCTTGGTGGCGTCGGCCCACGCCTGCACGTTCTCGGGGCTGCAGCCCTCGAGCTCGTTGACGTACGTCGCCATGACGTAGCCGCCGTTCTTGCCGAGGGTCTCGCACAGCTCGTGCGTCCTCTCGCGGATCTGGGTGACGGTGCCACTGCGGATCAGCGAGTTGGACATGCCGCCCACGATGCACATCACCTCGCCGGCGGTGTCCTTGATGCGCTGCATGTTGCTGTTCTGGAACATGCCGACGGTCTTGCCCTTCGGAAGGCGGGCGAGGTACTCGACCCGCTGGTCCCAGACGCCCTCGTAGTAGACGACCGGCGTGATCCCGGCGTCGATGAGCGCAAGCTGCATCTCCTCGAGGAACGGCCAGTAGAACGTCTCGAACTGCTCGATCGACATGAAGCCGTCCGAACCGCGGTGGAGCGGGATGAAGGTGTACGGCACCCCCAGGGCTGCGCACGTCGCAATGGCGTGCTGGACCTGGAACTTGAGCACCTTCTTCTGGGCGGCCAGGAGCTGGTCGGGGCGCTGGCGGAGGTCCAGGAAGATCCCGCGCATGCCGCGCAGCGTGTCCGACATGAGGTCGAACGGGGCCTCGACCAGGGCGGCCAGCCAGCCGACCGGTGGGACGCCGACGGCCGCGAGGGCCTGGG
>JANNHX010000599.1:0-6511 GCA_031404615.1 Chloroflexota bacterium | reverse complement strand
GGAGGCGGCACACGTCGCGGTGGGCAGCGAAGACGCCAAGGCCACGTCGAGGGCCGCAGAGCTAGCCTTTGGCGACGTGACGATCGTCGAGCCGGCGGACTTCCTGCGCGGTGAGGCGCGCCGCCGCTGGGGCTCACTCATCATAGACTCCGCGGCGATCGTGTCGAACACCAGCGAGCTCTTGCCTGAGCCCGAGACGCCGGTGAACACCGTCAGCCGGCGCTTCGGGATCTCGATGCTGACGTCCTTGAGGTTGTTCTCGCGCGCGCCGTGCACGCGGATCAGATCGTGGCTGTCGGCGACGTGCGGCGCAGGCGACTGCGCCTCCGGCCCCGTGGCCATGCTCATCGTGTCTCCATCTGCCAGGCGGGTCCGCCGCGGCGCGCCGAGCGAGGCGACGCGTCCTACGCGAGCGCGGCGACGATCGCGCGGAGGTGCTCCGCGGTGGTACCGCAGCAGCCGCCGACGATCGTGGCGCCCGCGTCGGCCGCCCGGCGCGCGTAGTCGGCTGCCTCCTGGGGCGTGCCCGGGTAGACCGTCGCCCCCTCGGCGTTGCCCTCGGGGATGCCGGCGTTCGCCTTCGCGACCAGGTGGATCCCTGGGGCGCTCTTCGCCAGGGTCTCGAGCACGTCCAGCACCGGGCCCCACCCGTCGCCGCAGTTCGCGCCGATCCCCGCTACGCCGAGCTCGGCAAGGGCCTCCGCCGCGGCCTGCGGCCGGTCGCCGAACATCGTCCGTCCGTTCGCGAAGACGAGCGTGGCGACGACCGGGGTGCCCGGCGCCGCCTCGCGCGCACCCTCGACGGCAGCGACGGCCTCACGCAGGTCCATCATCGTCTCGACCCAGAGCACGTCGACGCCGGCTGCGACGAGCGACGCCGCCTGCTGGGCGTACACGGCGCGCACCTCACCCGGGTCCAGGAGCCCGTACGGGATGAGCAGGCCGCCCGTGGGGCCCATGCTCCCGGCGATGATCAGCGGCGACCCATCCGCACCATCGGCGTCGGCCGTCGCCGCCCGCGCCGCCCCGACCGCGGCCCGCGCCGCACGGACCGCCGCGCGGGAGACGTCGTCGCTGCGCCCCTCGAACTCGGAGCCGACCAGACGCTGCGGGTTGCCGCCGAACGTGGAGCTGAGGATGATCTGCGAACCCGCGTCGATGTGACTGCGGTGCACGTTGGTGACCGCCGCGGCCCCCTCCGCGGTGAGGAGCCAGGCCTCGGGCGCCTCACCGATGGGCATGCCGAGCCCGAAGAGGGCGGTGCCCATGGCGCCGTCTGCGATGAGCGGTCGGGCGAGGCCCGCGGGAGAAGGCAGCTGGGTCATGGGGAGAGGATCGGGGGAGAGGGTGGCGGCGTCAACCAGTCGGCGACACCAGTCGGCGCCATCATCCCGCCCCGAGGCGACCAACGGCACGTGCGGCAGCGCACCGATCGCGCTCACCTGCTCGTGCGAAACGTGCGACCTTGCCCGGCCCGGGGGCCACGGCGGTCGCCTGGATATGCGTCCCGGCTCGGAGGCGTTCGATGCACAGGCCGCGTATCACCCTGGCCCACCCGGTCGGCCCGTCGCAGCTCGTCGCGGTCGGCCCCGTCGTGATCCTGGTCGCAGGATGCGGCGGCACGACCGCGAGCCCGGCCACCGGCGTGACGACACCGGTCCCTGCGCAGTCCGACGCCCCGACCCAGGCCGCCGTCGTCACGCCGCTCCCCGGTGGACCGGCGATCGCGACCCCCGTCGACGGACCCACCGTCATCGACGTCCCGCACGTGGTCGTGATCTCCCAGGCCGTCCCGGCCGATGGCGCGACGCTGGCGGCCGACGGCATCTCGGTCGTCGTGCCCGCGGGGGCGACGGCGGACGGCACCACGGTCGAGATCACGCGCCTCGACGCGCCGTTCCAGCAGAACCCGTACGCCCGCGACGAGCCGGATGCGTTCCCCGCCGTGCCGCTGGGCGCGCCCATCGACTTCGGGCCGGCCGGGGTGGCGTTCTCCTCCCCCGTCACCCTGGCGCTCTCCTACGATCCCGCCGCGATCCCCGAAGGCTACGACGGGGTCGCCGTGGCGTACTGGTCGGGCGAGCGCTGGGCGTACCTCGGCGGCATCGTCGACGAGGCGGCCCACACGGTGACCGTGACGCAGGACGCGTTCGAAGGCGAGGTCTTCACCACGATCGCCGTCGCCACCGTCGCCGGCCTCGCCATCAACAAGGGCATCAAGTGGTGGTACGGCGAGAGGGCCTACACCGACCCGATCATCGAGAAGAAGGCGGGCGGCTGGGTCGCCCCCAAGGACCCGAACGTGGCCGCAGCCGCGAAGACGACGACCGTGGGCGGGGTGCCCATCAGCGACAAGCAGAAGCTCGAGGCCTACCTCAAGGCGAACACAGGCGGCAGTGCCCCGATCCGCGTCACGGGCGCGGACGGCCAGGTCCGCGGACAGACCTACTCGGCCGGCACGGGCTCCAACTGGCAGACACCGGGCGCGTACCTCACGACGGGCGGGATGAAGGGCGACTGCACCGACGTCACCAACGCGATGGTGTCGGTCTTCCGCAACCTCGGCTACCCGGCGAAGGCGGTCTTTGGCTACGCGGGCGACAAGAACTCGCCCCACGCCTGGGGTGAGGTGATCATCGGCGGCCAGCCGTACCTCGTGGACGAGGAGGGCAACCTCCAGGAGCTCGACGACGCGATGAAGGCGGCCGGCCTGATCCGCCCCGACCCCGGCGACCCGCGCGGGTTCATGTGGGACGAGAACGGGCAGGTCCCGTACAAGGCGGACTGGTGGGACGCGACGCTGATCAACGGCACCTACGCCGGCACCTTCACCCTCACCGATCTCACTCTCGATGAGGCGATGTCCAAGGAGTGGGAGGATCAGGGCTGCACGGTCGCATTGATCGACGCGATCAAGGGCGAGGCGCTGCCGATGACGATGGAGATCAGGGTCGACGCCGCCGGCAAGGGGACGGCCGTGATGAAGATCAACATGTCATCGGTCAAGGGCCCGGACGGCAAGCCGCTGAAGTCCGACCCCCAGACGTTCAAGGTCACCTACGCCGATCCCGTGCTGGCCTTCAAGGTGGAGGCCTCGGGCGGCGCCACGAGCTCCATGTCCGGACGCGTCACGGGCGGCGAGGGCGGCGGCTACACGATCAGCGGGACGACGACGATGAGCGGCAAGGGGTTCTCGGCGAAGGCCGTCTGGACCGGCACGCGGTCGTAGGGCGTGCAACCGGTCCTCGCCCGGTTCGAGGTCCTGGGCTGGGAGGTGATCCTCCCGGCGTACGGCACCTTTCTCCTGCTCGCCGCGCTGGTGGCGAGCGTCATGGCCGTGCGGGCCGCCACGGGGCCCGGCGTGGGGCTCGAGCGGGGGCGGACGGTCGTGCTGGTGGCTGCGGCGGTCGTCGCCGGGATCGTGGGGGCGCGGCTCCTGGACGTGGCGCTGGACTGGGGCGCCTACGCCTTGGAGCCCGGCCGGATCACCGCCCTGGAGCCGACCGGGTTCGCGCTCGCGGGCGGGTTCGCGGGGGCGTGCGCGGCGGCGCTGGCACTTGCGCGATGGTTTGGGGCCTCGCCGGGCGCGCTGGCGGACGGGGTGGTCCCGGCAGTCGCCTCCGGGCTCGTGCTGATCCGCATCGGGTGCTTCCTCAACGGCTGCTGCCCGGGCGAGCCCACGTCGCTGCCATGGGGCGTGACGTTCCCGTACGGGAGCACCGCCTGGAGCCAGCAGGTGCTCTCCGGCCAGGGCGGCGTGCTGGGTCTGATGGGCCAGGTGGAGCCGGTGCACCCGGCGCAGCTCTACGAAGCCGGGGCGGCGGTCCTGTGCGCGGCGGCGGCAGTGTGGGTCCGGAGCCGTGGTACACGGCCGGGGACCGCGGCCCTGGTGTTCGCCACCGGATTCCTGGCCTTCCGCGTCCTCAACGGGGCGATCCGGCCGGACGCGCCGGGCGCCACGCTGCCGCACGAGGGGCTGCTGCTCGCGTACGCGGCGGCGGCAATGGTGACAGGCGCAATCCTCGCGCTCGCGCTGGCCGGCCGGGCGTGGCCGGGCGTGCGTCGACCCCGGCGACGACGCGGAATCGATCGCGATCCAGCCGTCACGCCTTGACCATCGCCGTACGATTCGCACATCCGGAATGGTCCAGGGGCGCGTCGCTCACCGCACGAGTGGCGCCCCAGGAAGGAGGTGGCGATCGAGTCACCGCGGGCCCGAGTCCCTTCAGGAGCCGGTAGCGCTCCTGTCTGCCCCGCGCAACGGAGGTGAAGCGTGCGCTTCACACGCCTGTTCAACCATCCCGAATCACGATCGGGGACGCGCGCCTTCGTCGCGCCGCCCCTCGCCTCTCGCCCCGCCCGTCCGCCCGTGCCCGGCGCGGGTCGCCGGTGGATCCGACCGCTCACCGCCGGCCTGGTCGCCGGAGCGCTGCTGCTCGGATCCGTTCCGTCGGTCGCCGCCCATCGCGGCGAAGGTGGACGGCCGCCTCGCCCGGCGGACACCACCGTCGCGGCCTGGGACGCCATCGGCATCCAGGCTGTCAGCGCCGCCGGCCTGACCCCGCCCGATGGCCACGTCGTCTTCGCCTACGTCGCGATCGCCGTCTACGACGCGGTCATGGCGGTGCAGGAGGACTACCGGCCATTCGCGGTCGACCTGGATGCGCCCAGGGGCACCTCGGCCGAGGCGGCGGTCGCCGCGGCCGCCCACCGGGTCCTCGTCCACTACCTGCCCGCCCAGGCGCCGACGATCCTCGACCCGGCCTTCGTCACATCCCTGGCCGGCATCGCCGACGGTCCGGCCAAGACCGACGGCGTGGCCATCGGGGAGCGGGTCGGTGCCGCCCTCATCGCCATGCGGGCGGACGACGGCTTCCGGGCACCGGCGACCTACACGCCGCCGGACCCGCCGGTTCCCGGTGCCTGGCTCCCGACTGCGCCAACCCCGCCTGTCGGCGCCAGCATCGGGCTGATGCGGCCGTTCGTCCTGCGGTCGGCCGACCAGTTCCGGCCCGCCGGCCCCCCGCGACTCACGAGCCGGCGCTGGGCGCGTGACTACAACGAGGTCAAGCAGATCGGCTCCAGCACGAGCACGACCCGCACGGCTGCGCAGACCCTGGCAGCGCGGTTCTGGGCAGAGCCGCCGGTCCCGCAGGCGCGCGCCTCGTTCCGCAAGTTCGTCCTGGACCACCGCCTCGACATCGTCGGTGCGTCGCGGTTCATGGCGATGGTCTCGGTGACCTACGCGGACGCCCTGATCGCCTGCTTCGACGCCAAGTACCGCTTCGCCTTCTGGCGGCCGATCACCGCGATCCGTGCGGGGGACACGGACGGCAACGCCGCCACGATCAGCGATCCCGCGTGGGCAACCCTGCTCGCCGGCACGCCCAATCACCCCGAGTACCCCAGTGCCCACTCCTGTATCACGCCGGCTGGGGGCATCGCGATCGCCCGGTTCCTCGGGACGAACCACATCGACTTCACCGTCCCCAGCGTGACCGGACTGGGAGACCGCCACTTCGCCACCGTCCGGGACCTGCGGGTCGAGGTGTCCAATGCCCGGATCTGGGGCGGAATCCACTTCCGCTCGGCGGTCAACGACGGCGCCGTGATCGCACGCAAGACCGCGGACTACGTCCTGCGGCACGCATTCAAGCCGGCGCGCCAGGGCCACCGCGGCTGACGCCGCGTGAGCCGAACCCGGCCGGCTCGCCCACGACGAGCCGGCCGGCGCCGCTCGCGCGCCGATACGCCGCGAGCGAGGGCGCGGTCGCCGGGGAGGTGTCGCGCGCCCAGGCTCCAGTCCTGGCCCGATCCCCTAGTCGATCGTCAGCGCGTCCACCATCCCGACGAGGGTCCGCACGTTCGCGTCATAGGCGTCACCGGCTATCCCGACCGTCTCGATCACGAGACAGCCGCGGTCGCCGAGATCCACCACCACGACGGCCTGGAGGACGCCCTTCTCGTAGAAGCCCTGCCCCGTGTTCTCCAGCTCATACGCGGTGGCGTCGTGGCCATCGACCGAGCCGGAGTCGGTGGCGTTGACGGTGTAGACCGCCGCGGTCTCGAAGTCCTTCCGCGTCTCCGCGTAGGACCGGGTCTCCGCGAAGATGGACACGGCCACGGGCGGCAGTTCGGACTGAAGCGTGATGGTGATCGGGGCCGGGTCGAAGAGCAGGCAGGTCCACTGGGAGCCGTCGGTCACGGTCGACCAGCCCGCCGGGTAGGTGACGGTGAGGCCGACCGCCTCCGACCGACAGGTGAGCCCATTGGGGGTCGAGGGGGCGGCGCTCTCGATGACGAGCTGGGGCGGCGCCGCCGTGGGCTCAATCGACGGAGCGACCGACGGAGTGGCCGTGGGCGACGCGATCGCCGCAGCAGACGAGGCGGCCGTGGGTGCGGGCGCCGGGGTAGCGGAGGCCCGCGCAACCGGGCTGGGTGTCGCGCCGGGCCCGCCGAACGGGCGCAGGACGACGAAGACGCCGCCGATGGCGACGACCGCGACCAGCAG
>JANNHX010000598.1:0-9883 GCA_031404615.1 Chloroflexota bacterium | reverse complement strand
CGGGTTCTCCGACGGCGCCCCCGCGACTCCCCGAAACCACCGACGAGGATGGGCGGGCCACGAGTCATCGGCCAGAGGCATCCGGCGTCACCGGGCGGCCCGATGGTCCCTCCCGTCGCGTGACGGCCGGAGTACCCTGCCCGGGTTCCGAGCTGACGCCGAGGATCATCCTTGATGCAGTGGCGCATCGCCCGGCCGGGGCCGAGCCCGCTTCCCGGGCCACCCCGCCCCCGCGGCCGGTCCAACGTCCCGTCCGGTTGTGACGCTCGGCACTCATGCGCACGTTCGAATACGAAGATAGTTGCACGCATGGACGAGATCACGCTCCTGCAGGCCGAGATCCTGAAGACCCTCGCGAACCCCCGCCGGCTGGAGATCCTCCACCGCTTGGCCGAGGGTCCGTGCGAGGTCGGCAGGCTGGCCGAGGAGATCGGCGCCAGCCAGCCCAACGTCTCCCAGCACCTGTCGGTGCTCCGGGCGGCGGGCCTCGTCGAAGCCGAGCGCGACGGTCGCGAAGTCCGGTACCGCCTCACGGATCCGGACGTCATCACCGCCTGCGCTGTCATGCGCGGTGTCCTCCAGCGCCGCCTCAGCCGGCTCGGTCGCCTGTCGCAGGCCGACCAGGTCTCCGCTGACCTCGTGGAGATCCAGTAACGCCCCGAGGAGGGCTCATGGACGAACCGATCAACTTCGTCGCGTTCTCCGGGACGGACGACAAGCTCCAGGCGCTCGCGGTGATGACCGCCGGTGCCGCCGCCCTCGGCCAGCAGGTGAACATCTTCCTGCAGTACTGGGCGCTGGACGCCTTCGCCAAGGCCAAGATCGACCTCGATCACGGGCTCGCCCCCGAGGCGGGTGCCGAGGGCCGCGCGAAGGTCGACGCCATCACCAAGGCGGGCCAGGCGAGCTGGGCCGACACCCTGCGCATGGCCAAGGAGCTTGGCGGGGTCGACATCCAGGCCTGCTCGCTGTCCATGGACATCCTCGGTCTCGAGGACACCGACCTGGACCCGCTTGTCGACGGCGTGGAGGGCGTCACCTCGTTCTACCTCTCGGCCGGCGACGGCCGCATCGTCTTCATCTAGGAACAGGGAGTTACATCCATGGCCGACCAGCAGGTCGATGCACGCGGGCTCAACTGCCCGATGCCCATCGTCAAGACCGCCCAGGCCGTCAAGGCGCTGGCGTCGGGCCAGACCGTCGAGGTCCTGGCGACCGATCCCGGATCCGTGAAGGACTTCGCGGCGTGGTCCAAGACCACCGGCAACGAGATCATCGAGCAGACGACGGACGCCGGCGTGTTCCGGTTCGTCATGAAGAAGAAGTAGGCACGAACGGATGACCGTCGCAGAGCTGCCCCTGACCCCCGATACGCTGCCAGCCCCCGAGCCGGCCGCCGAGGGTGAAACCCGCCAGCAGGGCCTGGCGATGATCTGCTACAGCGGCGACCTGGAGAAGACCTGGGCCGCCATGATCCTCGCGTCCACCGCCGGCGCCATGGGCATGCCGACGAAGGTGTTCGTGACCTTCTGGGGCCTCCAGACGTTCGTGAAGCCGGGCATCCGGATCACGGGCGAGAACTGGATGCAGAGGATGATGTCGATGATGTCGCGCCCCGGCATCGCGCATCGGAAGCTGTCCAAGATGAACTTCCTGGGCATGGGTCCCTGGATGATGCGCAAGCTTGCCAAGCAGTACAACGTCGCCTCGCCGGCCGAACTCATGGAGATGGCCACGCTGATGGGCGTCGAGTTCGTCCCGTGCCAGATGACGATGGACATGTTCGGCATCAAGCGCGAAGACCTGCTCGATGGCATGGGCGAACCCGTGGGGGCCGCCACGTACCTCGGCTTCGTCGCCGAGGGCGCCGCGCCGATCTTCATCTAGCCCTTCGGCAGCGCACCCACGGGCGGCGTCGCCCCCGGCGTCGCCCGCCGCGTCCCAACACCCGGAGTACCGCATCATGACCGACACCACGCTCCCGCCCATCACCCTCACGATCGACGCGCGCGGCAGCTTCTGCCCGGGTCCGCTCATGGAGCTCATCCGCGGCATGAAAGAGTCCGAGGTCGGCGACGTGATCGCCGTCCTGTCGACCGACAAGGGATCCAAGGCCGACATCCCCAAGTGGGTCGAGAAGGCCGGCCACACGCTGTTCGGCGTCTTCACCCGCGACGGCTTCGACGAGATCGTCGTCGAGAAGGTCCGGTAGGACCATGCAGCGCGTCGTTGTCCTGGGCGGCGGCGTCGGCGGAACCCTGACCGCCAACCTCGTCGCCCGCAAGCTCAAGAAGCTGATCGCGGCGGGCGAGGTGCAGGTCACGGTCGTCGACGCCACCGGTGCCCACGCCTACCAGCCGGGCTACATGTACATCGCCATGGGCAACGAGCGCGCCGAGAAGCTCGTCAGGCCCGAGCGCTCGCTCCTCGACGGGAACGTCGAGCTTGTCGTGGACACGGTGACCAGGATCGACGCGTCGGTCCGGACCGTGACCCTCGGGTCGGGCGCCGTCATGGGCTACGAGCACCTCGTGATCGCCACGGGGTCGCGGATCCTGCCCGAGGAGATGCCGGGCTTCGACGCCGAGGCACACCACTTCTACAGCGCGGAGGCGGCGGCGAAGCTGCGCAAGGCGCTCGACGCGTTCACCGGCGGGAGGATCGTCATCGGCATCGCCGGCATCCCGTACAAGTGCCCGCCGGCGCCGCTCGAGGTCGCGTTCCTCGTCGAGTCCGAGCTGCGCGATCGCGGTCTGCGCGACAAGACCGAGATCACCTTCCTCTCGCCGATCAACCGCGCGTTCACCATCGAGAGCGTCTCCGACATGGCGACGCCCATCTTCGAGGAGAAGGGCATCCGTCTCGAGCTCCTCGCGGGCGTCGGGGAGATCGACGCCGAGCGCAAGGTGGTCATCACCGACGCGTTCGAGGAGCACCCCTATGACCTGCTGATCTGCGTGCCGCCGCACCGAGGAGCGCAGGTCGTGATCGACTCCGGGCTGGCGCCCAAGTCCGGCTGGCTGCCGACCGATCGCCACACCCTCCAGGTCAAGACGGTCGCGAAGCCGGCGCCTGGCCAGGCCGACGAGGACGTCCCGCGCTACCCGGACGTCTACGCCCTGGGCGACGCGACAGACCTGCCGCTGTCCAAGGCCGGGTCCACAGCGCACTTCGAGGCCCCCATCGTCGCGGAGCGGATCGCCGCCGCCGTCGAGGGCCGCGAGCCCGAGGGCAAGGACGCGAGCTACACCGGCAAGGTGATGTGCTTCTTCGAGGTCGGGGACGGCAAGGGCACGCTCCTCCAGTTCGATTACGAGCACCCGCCCAAGCCGCCGACGCCGAACAGGATGTGGCACCTCGGCAAGATCGTGTTCAACAAGACCTACTGGCACACCGTTCCGCGGGGCCGCATCTAGCGCCTCTCGGGCGCGGGGTACGATCCGGTCATGCTGGCCAACCCGCTCAAGTCCCTCGATCCCCGCTCGCTCCTGCCCTCGGTGGCGGTGCTGGCGGGGATCGTCCTGTTGCTGGCCGGGATGCAGGCGGCCCAGGGGCTCGTGGCCACGGTGGCGTTCGCGGCCCTCGCCGCGGTCATCTGCCGGCGGCTCCAGCTCGCGCTCCTGGGCCGGGGCCTGCGTCCCTGGCTGGCCCTCTCGATCACCGTCGCCGGGTTCGTCTTGGTCATCGGGTCGCTCGCGGCGGCGTTCGTGGCGTCGATCATCGCGCTGGTGGTGGAGATCAGGAGGGACACCGACGCGCTGACGGCGAAGCTCGCGGAGCTGGCGGAGACCTTCGGGATCGCGACGGGGCTGCCGCCCGAGTCCGTGCCCCAGGTCCCGGTCGGGGACCTGCTCACGGGCGCGAGGTCCCTGCTGGGACTCGTCTCACCGGCGGTCACGGGGCTGCTCATGGCGGTCCTGATCGTGACCTACCTGCTGCTCGATGCCGACCGGCTGCGCGCGCGGATGCTGGGGGCGACGTCGGCCGGCGTCGTGGCCCGCTATGACGCGCTGGCCCGGGAGCTGTGGGTCTACATCAAGGTCCGCGCGACGCTGGGGGCCGCCGCGGCCGTCGCCGACACGATCCTGCTCGTCGTCCTCGGCGTGCCCTACGCGTTCCTGTGGGGCGTGGTGTCGTTCCTGTTCAGCTTCGTGCCCAACATCGGGTTCGTGCTGGCGCTGATCCCGCCGGCGGTCCTCGCGCTGCTCGACGGCGGGCCCGTGCCGGCGCTATTGGTCGTGGGCGGGTACGTGGCGATCAACCTCGCATTCGACTACGTGCTGCAGCCGCGGATGATGAGCTCCGAGCTGGACATCAGCCCCGTGGTGACGATCGTCTCGATCCTGGCCTGGACGTTCCTCATCGGGGCGTCCGGTGCGCTGCTCGCGGTGCCGCTGACGATTGCGCTGCGGGCGGTCCTGCTGCCGTTCCCGGGGGCGCGCTGGTTCGTGGCGCTGCTGGGGCCCGTGCCCGACGATCCCGTCGGGGCGGGCGAGGACCCGGCGCCGGACGCCCCGACGCCCGACACCGCGGCACCGGCGCCCGCGCCCGCCGAGCCTACAATCGGGGCGTGAACCGACCGACCGCCCGGCCCCTCGCATGAGCGGCCACGTCTTCCGCCGATCCTCCGTCCCGAACCCGCCCGTGGCCGTCGCCGCGCACGGCTCGGTCATCGTCGACGCCGACGGCCGGGAGTACCTGGACGCCGCGGGCGGCGCCATCGTCGTCAACGTGGGCCACGGCCGGCGCGAGATCGCCGACGCCATCGCGGACCAGGCCGCCCGCCTCTCGTATGCGCACGGATCCGCCTTCACGACGGAGCCCCTGGAGCGCTACGCGGCCGAGGTCGGGGAGCATCTGCCCGTCGACGAGCCGTACCTGTACCCGGTGTCGGGCGGGTCCGAGGCCATCGAGAGCGCCCTCAAGCTCGCGCGGGGCACGCAGCTGGCGCGCGGCGAGGCGGACCGGCGGCTGGTGTTCGCGCGCTGGGGCAGCTACCACGGCAACACGCTGGGCGCCCTTGACCTGTCCGGCCGCAAGCCCCTGCGCCGGCCGTACGAGCCTTGGCTGGGCCGCTTCCGGCACCTGTCCGCGGCGTACCCGTACCGGGGCGGGCTGCACGGGTCGGACGCGCTCGCGACCACCGGGGAGCTGGCGGCCGAGCTCGAGGCCACGATCCTGGAGGCGGGGGCCTCGAACGTCGCCGCATTCGTGGGCGAGCCGATCGTCGGGGCCACGCTGGGCGCCGTGGAGCCGCCGGAGGGCTACTGGACCGCCGTGGCCGAGGTGTGCCGCCGGCACGGCGTGCTGCTCATCGCCGACGAGGTCATGACCGGGTTCGGGCGCACGGGCGCCTGGTTCGGCATGGACCACTACGGCGTGCGGCCGGACATGCTCGTCGCGGCCAAGGGCGCGACGTCCGGGTACTGGCCGTTCGGGTTCGTGGCCGCATCGGGCGAGGTCTGGGAGACCATCACAAGCGGCGGCGGGTTCGTCCACGGGTTCACCTACTCGCACCAGCCGGTGGCGGCGACCGTTGCCCGCGAGGTCCTGCGGATCCTGGAGGGCGAGTCGCTGGTCGCGGCGTCCGCGGTGAAGGGCGAGCGGTTGAAGGCGCTCCTGCGCGCGCGTCTGGGCGATCACGGCGCGGTGGGTGACATCCGCGGGCTCGGGCTCATGGTCGGCGTGGAGCTGGTGCGCGAGCGGGAGACCAGGGCACCCTTCCCGCGGGCCGCGAAGCTCACCGAGGCCGTGGTGCGGATCGCGCGCGAGGACGGTCTGCTGCTCTACTCCGGGACGGGGAACGCGAACGGGGTCGACGGGGACACGATCCTGCTCGGACCGCCGTTCGTGATCACGGACGAGGAGCTGGGGAGGATCGCCGATGGCCTGGGTGACGCGCTGGACCAGGCCCTCGCGGAGCTGGGGCTCTGAGGCGGTTCGCGGGCTGAGTCCCGGACCTCAGCGCCGCGCCGAGGACGCCCGGACCAGCAGGATGCCGCCGAGCACCAGCAGCGCGATCGGCCAGACGAGGTCGTTAAACCCCGGGATCGCGAAGCTCGAGATGCCGATCAGCGTGAGGATCGCGCCCAGACCCGCCTGCCAGCCCGCGCCTCCGCCGCTCAGTGCCCGTACCAGGGCGATGAACAGGAACGCGACGCCCAGGCTCAGCGTCCCCAGACCGGACTGGTCGGGCACGCCCGCGGCCACCAGCAGGTCCGGCGCGGCGAGCGCCACGATGATCGACCCGAGGTACAGCGAGCCCATCCCGCGGTTGACGAGCCACGAGACCAGGAACGCGACGCCCACGGCGAGGAACAGCAGCGAGCCCGCGGTCTCGAGCGCCGGGAACAACAGCCGCAGCAGCAGCAGCGCCCCGAACACCACGAGGAAGATGCCGAACCATGGCAGGCGGCTGCGGCGGCCCGGCGGACCGCCGATGTCGCTCCATTCCCAAGCGTAGGCGCGGACCGCGCCGTCCTCGATCACGTCACCCGTGACGGGCTGGTCCCGCCGCTCGGTCATCGTCGTCCTCCGGTTCCTGTTGAAGCCGAGGGTAGCGCGTCCTGTCCCGGCGGTTCGACAGTCCCGGCGGTTCGGGGTCGCCCGTCTCCGCGCGGGGGACTACGATCGCCTCGCTATGTCGCACGTCATGACCGTCCAGGGCCCGGTCGACCCCTCGACCCTGGGGTTCATCCTCCCCCATGAGCACACACAATGCGCGCTGTGGCACATCGCTGACCGCTGGGACTACTGGGAGCTGACGCCGGACGAGCCCGTCATCCTCGAGGAGCTGGCCCTGTTCAAGGCCGCCGGCGGCACCGCGCTCGCGGACCTCACGCTGCCCGGCATCGGGCGCGACCCGGCCTGGCTCCTCCGGATCTCCGTGATGAGCGGCCTGCCCATCGTGATGGGCGGCGGCTGGTATCGGACCGCCTACTACCCGGCGGAGGCGCTCATCGAGAAGCGGTCGGTGGACTCGCTCGCCGAGGAGCTGGTCCACGATGCGACCGTCGGGGTGGGGGAGACGGGGATCCGGATAGGGATCCTGGGCGAGATCGGGACAGACAAGCCGTGGGTCACGCCGTCCGAGGAGCGGGTCTTCCGGGCGGTCGCCCGCGCCTCGCGCCGCACCGGGCTCGCGGTGAGCACCCACGCCGTGCTGTCTGACGTCGGCGCCGCGCAGCTGACCATCCTCGAAGAGGAGGGCATGGACCCGGGCCGCGTGGTCATCGGCCACGCCGACAGCTACCCCGTCCTGGACCACTACCTCTCGCTGATCAACCGCGGGGCGAGCATCGAGTTCGACTTCCTGGGCATGTCCTTCACCCCGATGGAGAGGTACGGCGAGGGGAAGATCATCGACCTCCTGCTCGAGCTGCTCTCGCGCGGGCACGCTGACCGGATCCTGCTCAGCCACGACGTCTGCCACAACAGCCAGCTGCGCACGTTCGAGGGCAACGGGTACGTCTACCTCGCCTCCACGTTCCTGCCGAGGCTCCGGGAGCGCGGCGTGTCCGAGGCGGAGATCGAGCAGATCACGGTCCTGAACCCGCGGCGGGTGCTCACGATCGGGTAGGCGGTCGGTCGAGGGCCCGCGGGGGCGGGGACGGTGCATTGCGGGCCGCACTCGTGCTCGCGATCTGCAAGGGGCTCGCGCTGCCTGCCTGGCGGCGGACCTGCCCCTGGCCGGTCGCCTGGATCCCGGACGGCTCGCCCCCAACGCCGATGCGCACGACGATGAAGCCGCGGTACCCGCCGTCATCGGTGACCTCATCGACCTGGAGGATGCCCCAGTCGGAGAGGAAGCCCTCGATGGCCGTCACCTTCCCGTGGAGAACCACGCGGACCCGGTACTCGCCGTCGCGGAGGCCCGTGTTCTCGACCAACCAGGTGAACCCGGTCCAGTCCGCGTCGGCCACCGACGCGCGATAGGCTGCCTCCCCGCCGAAGAGGTCCTGGCGAAGGTTCGGGTAGAGCAGCCCCCAGCCGAGGTCGCCGTCTCCGCCGCTCACCCCCGCGAGCCACCGGTCCACCGCGAGCTCAGCGACCGCCGGCGGACCGCCGACGGCCTCGCCCGGGTCGTCGACCGGCGGCGTCATCCAGCCGCAGCCCGCCAGGGCGATGGCGGCGAGGGTCGTCGCGACAGACCGGAGGTACCGCGGCATCGACGGGGAGACGCGCGGCGGGGCCGGTTCGTGGTGGCAGGCGACCGTGGCGGCGCGGCACCGGGCCCGCGTCATCGTCATTCAGTCAGTGACTCAGATCCGCGCTTCCACGCAGGGCTGCGGGCGTCATGCTGCCATTTCCGGGCCTGAACCCCCAGTGGAGATGGCGATCTCAGTCGCCACGTGAATATCGGCCCGGCCCGGCGAGAGTGGCAGGCGATCGGCCCGCGACCCGCCCCCGCCGACAGCCGCGCCCGCCGACACCCGCGCCCGGACGCGGCGACGCCGACCGCCCACGTGGGGCGACCGGCGTCGTGACCGCGAAGAGACTCTGGACGAGGCCCGGGTGAGCCGGGGCTAGACGAGCGCGGCGTCGACCGACAGCTCGACGTTGCCCTTGAGCGCTACCGAGACCGGGCAACCGTCCTTGGCCGCGTTGGCAAGGTCGACGAACGTGGCCTCGTCGATGCCCGGGACCGTGCCGCGGACGGTGAGATCGCTCCGGGCGATCTTCCAGCCGGCGTCGCCCTTGTCGAACGTGATGACGGCCTTGACATCCAGCCTGGTGGCCGGGGTGCCGTTCTTGGCCAGCTTGCCGGTGAATGACATCGAGAAGCAGCTGGCGTGCGCGGCCGCGATGAGCTCCTCGGGGCTGGTGCGCCCGTCGTGGGCCTCGGTGCGGGACGCCCAGGTCACCGGCAGGCGGGTGAACGCGCCGGACGAGACGTAGTTGATGGTGCCGTTCCCGGTGAGCAGGTCGCCGTTCCAGGTCGCCTCCGCGAACCGTGTGATCGCCATCGGAACCTCCTTGGGCAGTGAGGGGGACGAAGGATGGGCGCGGGACCGGGCTGTGGGGCCCAGTCCCGAAAGAGTGCCACGGACGTCGCGAGGCCGCCCGTGGCGGGCGAGGGGGGACGTGATCAGGCGGGCGATGCCCCTGCGTCGGTCATGGCCGGTGCCTCGCTGGCCACCGGGGCCGAGCCGGCCTCGCCGGACGGCTTGCGGCTCAACCGGCTCCGGACGCCGTCCACGAGCGAGTACACGACCGGGATGACGAGGAGCGTGAGGAACGTGGAGCTGAACAGGCCGCCGATGACGACCGTGCCGAGCTCCGCCGCGATGATGGAGCCCTGGTTGAAGCCCGCTGCGAGCGGGATCAGCGCGAGGATCGTCGCGATGGCGGTCATGAGGATCGGCCGCACGCGGGTCCGTCCGCCTTCGATGAGGGCGTCCGTGGTGGACATACCCTTCGAGCGCAGCCGCTCGACGAGGTCGAGGAGCACGTTGGCGTTCGTGACCACGATGCCGATGAGCATCAGGAAGCCGATGAGGGCGCTGACGCCGAGCGGCCGGCCGGTGAGGTAGAGCGCCGGGAACGCGCCGATGGTCGCGAGCGGCACGCAGAAGACGCGTGCCGTCGGTCACTTCCGAATCCAGCCGGCCGTCCTCATCGAGCACGGTGAAGGGTTGGCACTTGGTGCTGCCGTTGGCGGCGGACCAGAAGTGCGGCTGGTTCTTGGTGAGCTCGAAACGGCAGTCGGCCGTGTTCCAACCCGGCTCGAAGCCCTGGATGATGTTGCCGGCGCTGTCGTACTCTTCCTCAACGATCAAATCGCCGTTGATGAAGTACGCCTGCACATCAACCGAACCGTCATCCGCGTCGTTGGCGATGTCAAGGATAGTGTCCTTGATCAAATTGCCCGACGCATCCCACT
>JANNHX010000597.1:0-6210 GCA_031404615.1 Chloroflexota bacterium | reverse complement strand
GACTCCGCGCTCGTCGCCTACCTCGTCGCCGAGGCCATCGGGGCCGAGCGGCTCCTGTGCGTGATGATGCCCTACCGGACCTCGTCGCCCGCCTCGCAGAGGGACGCGGAGGCGGTCATCGCGGACCTCGGCTGCTCCGGCCAGCTCGTCGGGATCACCGGGATGGTGGACGGGTACTTCGGGCGGGACGGGGTCGCGGGCGAGGGTGGCGCGGCGGCGCTCGAGGCGGCCCCGCTGCGGCGCGGCAACTTCATGGCCCGCCAGCGGATGGCGGTGCTGTACGACCGGTCGGTCACGTGGCGCGGGCTCGTGGTGGGGACCGGCAACAAGACCGAGTCGCTCATCGGGTACACGACGCTGTTCGGCGACTCCGCCTGCGCGTTCAACCCCATCGGCGACCTGTACAAGAGCCAGGTCAGGCAGCTCTCGGCAGCCATCGGCGTGCCCGAGGCGATCATCCGCAAGGCGCCGTCCGCGGACCTGTGGCCGGGCCAGACCGATGAGACCGAGGCCGGCTTCTCGTACCCGGTGCTGGACCGCCTGCTGTTCTGGCGCATCGACAAGCGACGCTCGGTCGACGAAGTCGTGGCGCTCGGGTTCGAGCGGTCGATGGTCGAGCGCGTGGACCGGATGGTCGCGGGCGCCGAGTTCAAGCGCCAGGTGCCGCCGATCGCGAAGCTCGGGCCACGGACGGCGGGCGTCGACTACCTGTACCCGCGGCGACGTCCGGGCTCGGCGGCGCGCTAGTGGCCAGCCGCGAGGGCGGAAGGAGCACGGGCTCCGGGTCCGGCGGCGCCGGCGAGGCTGAGGGCGGGACGCTGTACGTCGTCGCGACGCCCATCGGGAACCTCGGTGACGTCACGTTCCGTGCCCTCGAGGTCCTGCGCGAGGTCCCGCTGATCGCCGCTGAGGACACGCGGATCTCGCGCCGGCTCCTCGAGCGGTACGAGATCCCGACGCGGACCACCAGCTACCACGCACAGAGCGGACCGGGCCGCGAGCGGGACCTCCTCGCGCACCTCGCGTCCGGCGCGGACCTCGCGCTCGTCACGGACGCCGGCACGCCGGTGGTCTCGGATCCGGGCGAGAGGCTCGTGGCGGCATGGGCCGCGACGGGCGGACGGGTGGTCGCCGTGCCGGGGGCGTCGTCCGTGCTGGCGGCGGTGGCCTCGGCGGGGATCGCCGGGCCACGCTGGTCGTTCGAGGGGTTCCTCCCGCGGACCGGACGCGAGCGCAGGGAGCGCCTCGCGGCGATCGCCGCCGAGGAGCGCGGCGCCGTGCTCTTCGAGGGCCCGAACCGGGTCGCCGCCACGCTCGCGGACCTCGCGGCTGCCTGCGGCGAGGATCGCCCCGGCGCCGTCTGCCGCGAGCTGACGAAGCTCCACGAGCAGGTCGCCCGCGCGGCGCTCGGCGAGCTGGCCCGCCAGGCGGCGGACGGCACGATCCCGGCACGGGGCGAGATGGTCATCGTCGTCGGCTGGGGGCGCGGCAGCGGCATGATCGCCGGCGTCGCGGACGCACGCGTGGATGCCCTCGCGGCGGCCCGGGCGCGGGTCGAGGCGCTTGTTGCGGATGGCGTCGCCCGGGGCGAGGCGGCCCGACGCGTGGCGCGAGAGACGGGGCTCGCACGACGATCCCTGTACGGTGCGGATGCGGCGCCCGCGCCGTCCGCAGCGCCGGATGCCGGTTCCGGCGCCCACGGAGATCCCCGCGACCCGTAGCATTCGGGCATGTCGCACGCCACCGCCCCCAGGTCCCGCATCCCTGTGATCGGCGTGCTGTCGCCGATCTCGCGGATCCTGATCCTCGCCACCTTCGCCCTGTCGCTCGTGGCCGCGGTGCTGGACCTCGTCCTGCACGTCGAGGGCGCGATCGTGTTCATCGTGGCGGCGGCGGCCATCCTGGGCCTCGCCTGGATCGTAGGGCTCTCGACGGAGCGGCTCGGGGCGCTCACGGGCCCGCAGGTCGGCGCATCCTCAACGCGACCTTCGGCAACATCGCCGAGCTGATCATCGCGTACTTCGCGCTGCAGGCCGGGCTCATCGACGTCGTCAAGGCCTCGATCACGGGCTCGATCGTCGGCAACCTGCTGCTCGTCCTCGGCGCGGCGATGCTGACCGGCGGGCTCAAGAACGGGCTCCAGTCGTTCAGCCCCAAGATCGCTGGATCGAACGCTGCCCTGCTCGTGCTGGCGGCGGTCGGCCTGTTCATCCCGGCGATGTTCGCCGCGAGCGGCGCCGAGCCCGAGAGCACGAGGGTCGAGGAGTCCGTCTTCGTCGCGCTCGTGCTGATGGCCGGCTACGTCCTCTCGCTCGTCTGGCAGTTCACGAACCCGGAGCGGACCCTCGGCGGCCACGAGGACAGCGAGGGTCACGGCGGCCCGCCCTGGACGATGAAGGTCGCTGTGGGCGTGCTGCTCGTGACCGCGGCCGTGCTCGCGCTGCTGTCCGAGATTCTCGTCGGGGCGATCGAGCCCTTCATCGAGCAGTTCGGCCTGTCCCAGCTGTTCGTCGGCGTGATCCTGATCCCGACCATCGGCAACCTCGCCGAGCACCTCGTCGCGGTCCAGCTTGCGTTCAAGAACAAGATGGAGTTCGCGCTCGCCGTCTCGTTCGGCTCGTCGCTCCAGGTTGCGCTGTTCGTCGCGCCCGTGCTGGTCCTCATGGGCCTCGTGGTCGGCCAGCCGATGGACCTGGTGTTCCAGCCGCTCGAGATCGCCGCGGTCGCGGTCGCGGTGGGCATCAGCGCGCTGGTCGCGCTCGACGGCGAGTCGAACTGGCTCGAGGGCGCGCTGCTGATGCTCGTCTACCTGATCATCGCCATCTCGTTCTTCGAGCTGCGGTTCCCGGTCCCCGCGGTCTGAAGTGTGGCCGGCGACGGCGCGGGAGGGGGTGCCGCGCCGCCGCCGGGGAGAGCGAGGAGGGAGCGTCTAGGCCGCGACGGCTTCGGCCTCCTCGAGGAGCTCATCCTCCTCCTCGTCGTCATCGTCGCCCGCCGCGACGGAGAAGCCGCTGTCGTCCGCGATGGGCTCGCCGGCATCCGGCACGATCCCGGCAGCCTGCGCCTGGGACTCAAGCGCCGTGGCCGCCGTCTCGGCGCGGTAGTCCTTGCGCTTGGTGCCCGAGAGCATCTCGACGCTCGCGGCGACGATCTCGGTCTTCCAGTGGCGCTTTCCGGCGTCGTCGTCCCAGTGGCGCGTCTGGAGGCGGCCCTCGATGGCGACCTGCTGGCCCTTGCCGAGGTAGCGGCCGCAGGTCTCCGCGAGGCGGTCCCAGGCCACGATGGTGTGGAATTCCGGCTTCTCCTTGCCGCCGACGAACTCGTGGGAGGCCACGGAGAACTGGGCCACCGCCTTGCCTCCGGCGGTGGTGCGGAGCTCGGGGTCGCGGGTGAGGCGACCGGTGAGGAGGACCCTGTTCATCGCTCTGCGTGTCTCCTGTTCGGGCGGGCGGGGCGGGGTGCCGGCCCCACGAATCGGGGCTCCTGGCGGGCCGACGGGTCGGCGGGGCCGGCGTGGCTCGACGGAATCCGAACGCTAGCGACAGCCGCTTCGCCGGGGCTTACGCCGCACTTACCGGCGGCTTTGCGGGTTACCCGCGTTGAGCTCCGGTCCTGGTGCCCAGACTCCACCATGCGCCGTGTCCTATCCGCCGACCCTGGCACGCGTGCGTGCCAGGAAGTGGGTCCTGGAGCGTGGCTCATGCCCGATTCCTGCGGCATCCTTGGTGAGGTCTGCACGCGTGGTGCGTTCTGGCACCAGGCTGAGCCAACGCCGACGCCGCCACGTGACGCCGCGCCAGCATCGGATCCCGCGGCGCCCCGCCCCGCGCCACCAGACCCCGTTGCACCCGATCCGCAACCCGGAAACCGCGTGTCGGGGCCACACCGGTCGCGTATACTCGCCCGGTCCTCGAGGCCTGCGCCAGCCGGCTTCGCGATGGAGGAGATAGCCATTGCTCGAGGGAGGCGCGTCGCCCGCCCCGTGAGACGGTCACGCACCTTCACCGCCCCGGCCCCCCGGCTCATCGGTGGGCAGACGCGGGAGACGTGTATCTGTGACCCCGGCACGCGCCGGGGTCGATTTGTGTCCGGAGGCGTGCGATGCCCGCGACCGTGATCGTCGGCCTCCAGTGGGGCGACGAGGGCAAGGGAAAGACAACCGACTTCCTCGCCGAGCAGACCGCGATGGTCGTCCGCTACCAGGGCGGCGACAACGCCGGCCATACCGTGGTGGTGGGCGACGAGACGGTCAAGCTCCAGCTCTGCCCGTCGGGGGTGCTGTACCCCCACATCACATCGGTCATCGGGAACGGCGTGGTGGTCAACCCGGCGACGCTGATCCGCGAGCTGGACATGCTGATCTCGCGCGGCGTGGACGTGGCCAAGGTCCGCGTCAGCCGCAGCGCGCACGTGATCATGCCCTACCACGTCGCCCTCGATAAGGGCAACGAGTCCCGTCTCGCGGACGCCAAGGTCGGCACGACCGGCCGCGGCATCGGGCCCACGTACGGCGACCGCGCCTGGCGCCTCGGCCTCCGGATGGAGGACCTCATCGACGAGACGTCCCTCCGCGAGCGCATCACCCGCGCCCTCGTGGACAAGAACATCCTGCTCGAGCGGATGGGCGTGGAGACCTTCGAGGTCGAGCCGCTCGTCGCCCAGTGCCTGGCCTGGGGCGACCGCCTCCGCCCGCATCTCGACGACTCCACCTGGCTCGTCCAGGACGCGCTCCGGCGAGGCGACCACGTCCTCCTCGAGGGCGCCCAGGGCACGCTCCTTGACCTGGACCACGGGAGCTACCCCTTCGTCACCAGCTCCAACCCGGTCGCGGGCGGTGCCTGCACCGGTGGCGGCGTGGGACCGCTCCAGGTGGACGAGGTCATCGGCGTCATGAAGGCCTACGCCACCCGCGTGGGCTCCGGACCGTTCCCGACGGAGCTGTTCGACGAGGTCGGCCGCGGCATCGCGGAGCGCGGACGCGAGTTCGGCACGGTCACAGGGCGTCCCCGGCGCGTTGGCTGGTTCGACACGGTCCCGCTGCGCTATGCCGTCGCGGTCAACTCGAACTCCGCGATCGTCCTCAACAAGCTCGACATCCTGTCCGGCATCGAGACGATCAAGCTCTGCGTCGCCTACGAGATCGACGGCAAGCGCGTGGAGACGTGGCCGTCGTCCGGCTCGGCGCTCGGCCGCGCGACCCCGATCTACGAGGACTTCGAGGGCTGGGCGGAGCCGATCCACGACGTGCGCGCGCTCGCCGGGCTCCCGGAGGCGGCCCGTCGCTACGTGACGGCGCTCGAGGAGCACGCCGGCGTGCCGATCGTCTTCGTCTCGGTCGGGCCGGAGCGCACCCAGACGATCGAGCGGGCCTGGCGGCCGATGCGGCACCGGCCCACGCTGCCGGCCTGAGATCGAGGGACGTCCCATGACCCTCCCGACCCCTGCCCGCATCCTCGTCCTCGGCGGCGGCGGTCGAGAGCACGCGCTTGCGTGGGCGTTCGCCCGGGAGACCGGGGTCGAGGCCGTGGTCGCGGCACCGGGGAGCGCTGGCATCGCGCGGGAAGCTGGCGTCCGGTGCGTACCGGTCGAGGCCCTGGACCCCGTCGCCGTCGTGGCGCTCGCGCAGGCTGAACGAATCGACCTGGTCGTCATCGGGCCGGAGGCACCGCTCGGCGCCGGAGTCGCGGACGCGCTCGAGGCCGCCGGCGTCGCCGTCTTCGGGCCCGTGCAGGCGGCCGCCCGGATGGAGACCAGCAAGGCGTTCTGCCACGAGGTTGCGGAGGCGGCCGGGGTCCGCATGGCGCGTGCGAAGGCGTTCGGCGGCGGCGAGGAGGCCGGCGTGGCCGCGTTCATCCGCGAGCTCGCCGCGGACGGGACGCTCTGCGTGCTCAAGGCGGACGGCCTCGCCGCCGGCAAGGGCGTCATCGTCACCG
Source organism: Chloroflexota bacterium (assembly GCA_031404615.1). Classification (GTDB taxonomy): domain Bacteria; phylum Chloroflexota; class Limnocylindria; order Limnocylindrales; family CSP1-4; genus CAIXZV01. The sequence continues at coordinate 277 of JANNHX010000597.1, read as the reverse complement.
ACGGCCTCGAGCAGGCGCTGGAGCTGGCGCCGTCGTTCCTCGCCGGGCGTGTCGCGGGGGAGCCCGCGCTCGTGGTGGAGGAGCGGCTCTGGGGACCCGAGGCCAGCGTCATCGCGATCTGCGACGGGACGCGCGCGGTTGCGCTCCCGGCCGCCCGCGACCACAAGCGGCTGTGCGTCGGGGAGCTCGGGCCCAACACGGGCGGCTTGGGCGCCTACTCGCCGCTGCCGGGCATCACCGACGTCGACGGGGAGCTGGTGCTGGCGTCCGTCCACGG
>JANNHX010000596.1:0-3784 GCA_031404615.1 Chloroflexota bacterium | reverse complement strand
CGAGGATCGTCGTGGGGTCGAGGCCCGCGTCCACCGCCGCCTGGGTCTCGGCGGCCGCGACGGTGCGGTTGCCCGCCTCGACGGCGGCGGTCAGGGCGGCAAGATCAGCCATGGGATGGAGCTCCTCGAGATGGGCGTGGGCGTGAGAGTTCGTGTGTCGTTGGTGGCGGCCTGCCCCGTGGACGCGGTAGCCGGTACCTCGGCCTCCTGGCGACGGGCGCGTAATCGATTTCCTACGCTAGCCAACCGGCGTGCGTCCGTCAAGGCGCAGGCCGCATGCTTGAGCCGAGGCATGGAGCGTCCTCCCTCGCATCCCGGGAGCGCGATGCCCCTCCGCCGCCTGACCTGGACTACTTGTCCATCACCAGCCCCATCACGAGGCGCTCCCACTCCCACAGTCGCTGGGGCTCGTAACGGAGCGTGCTGATGTCCTTGAGGATGATCTCGAGCGGCGTCCCCGTCCGTCGACATTCGTCGATCGTGCGGCGTACATCCCGGCTCGTGCCCTCGGGATCGAACGCGTCCATCGCCAGCGGTGTCGGGCTTGGCTTGCGTGACATGACGTAGTCGCCGCCGATGCGGTCTGCCGCCACGTCAACCTTCGCCCACGGGCTGATCGAGATCTTCCGGACGTTCGGGATCCGGCGGATGACGTCGATCTTGTCGTGCAGCGGGTCGCAGCAGCCGTAGTAGCCAAGCCCAAAGCGGCTGTACCACGCTGTCGCGTATGGGAGCTCAAACTCCTCATGCATCGCGCGGGAGACCGATCCGAAGATCTGGGCCATGCCGTAGGTCCAGAGGTCCGTCGCCCGGGGCTTTGCGGCGTCGAAGCCCGCCGCCGGCAGCTCGTCAGTGAAGGCCCCCGTGCAGTGGATAAGCGCCTGGCTGTGACCGAGGAGTCCCTGCGCCTCGAGGGCATCGAGGAACCCGAGGTGAGCGTCGGACCAGCGCCTGGCGATGTCCAGCATGAACTCCGGACGGTCGGCGAGGTCGAACAGCGTCACCTCGGGATTGCGCATCTGCACGATCTCGTCCCAGAGCTCGTAAGAAGGCAGCAGTCCCTGCATCTGGACGATCAGGATCCCGTCGAAGATCTCCTCGGCGCGTTGCTCGCGCTCTGTGGTGAGCGCTTCGTCGAGCCACACCCGCGGCATCCGAATCCGCTCGGCATCCGACGGCTCCTGAAGCTGGTCGATGAACGAGTGGCTGACAATGTCGTTCTCGGTATCGGTCGAGAGCGTCTCTTCGGTGATTCCCACCCCAAACCCATCGTGCCGGATCACCTTGGGGACCACGAGGACGGGTGAGATCACCATGTCGGCCGGCATGTGGCGCCATTGGTACAGCTGCCTGCGGAGCGTTGTCTCCAGCTCCCGGCTAAACGGATCCTCTGTGCGCAACGTGAGCTCGTCATCGACGTTCATCTCATGCCACGGGATCTGGTCGATGGCAACCATCGGGCGGACGAGCTTGAGCGAGTTCACGGCCTTCCAGAGGTCGATGGTTACCTGCTGATCCGGGAGCGCGGCGATCTCAGCAACCTGCCGCCCGAGATCCCGCAAGACCTCGGCATCGCCGGCAGTCACGAGGCGAACCGGGCGTCGCGCGCGGCGATCAGCGCGGAGGTGAACGCAGCAGCCTCCCGAACACCCTCCTCCTGTGGGGCGTACGGATCCTCCTGTTCGATCGAGAGCGTGTCGTCGTAGCCTGCCTCGGCGAGCGCATCGATGAAGTCGCCCCACCACGCCGCGTCGTGCGCGCGCCCGACGGTCCGGAAGACCCACGCGCGCTTGGCTGGATCGGTGAAGGGCCGGTTGTCCAAGACGCCGGCAATCGCCACCTGCTCGGGATCCACCCGGGTGTCCTTCATGTGCACGTGGTACGTGGCATTGCCGACCGCGCGGACGACTGCGACCGGATCCATCTGCTGCCAGATCAGGTGACTCGGGTCCACGTTCATCCCGATGCGCGGCCCAACTCTCTCCCGGAAGGCCAGCATCGTCGGCACGTTGTAGACCACGTGGAGCGGATGCAGCTCGAGAGCGATCTTCTCGACACCACAGGCTTCCGCGAGGCGAGCCTTCCGCTGCCAGAACTCAACGGCGCCATCCCAAGCGCGTTGCGCGAAGTCGACCGCGTCGTCGGGCCATGGGTACCAGACCCAGTTGACGGTCGTGGCGGTCGGCCCGTCGCCGGCGCAACCCGACATCGACACGACCTTCGTCACGCCGAGTTCGCCCGCGAGGCGCAGGGTCTTGTCGATGATCTGATCATGGAAGGCGCCGTCTCTCGGGTGAAGCGGCCATGCCGAGCAGTTCAGTGCCGCGATCCGCTGCCCCCGGTCTTGAAAGGCATCGCGGAATGCTGCGAGGTTCTTCGCATCGCCGAGCAGGTCATCCACGCGGAGATGCGGAGCCCTGGACTGGCCGCCGACCGCGATCTCGATCGACCTGATGCCGGCATCCGCGGCGATGTCAAGCGCCTGGCCCAACGGGAAGGTGCTCAATGAGTCCGAGTACAAGCCAACGTCCATGGGGATTCCCTCTCGCGTGTCTCGGGTCAGTCCGTCGTGTAGAGGCGCTGGCGCAGCACCGGCGACCACGAGGGCCCACCGAGCGTCGGGATGGCAGCTACACCGCGGATGTAGACGGGATCAGCTGTCTCCAGCGGCAGCGAGACCGTCTGGCCAATCGCAGCCGACTTGTAGGCACCGAGCACTAGCTCGAGTGCGTGCATGCCATCGGCGCCGGATGCCGTGGGGGCGCGTCCGGTTGCCACGGCGTCGACGAAGTCGTCGATGACGCCACCGATGCCCTCAATCACGAGGGGAAACAACTCGAGGCCTGCCGGGAGTGCAAGGCGGCGCGTGCCTTCGCTGGTCCTGACCTCGATCCACTCGAGCGGCTCGAACGGGTTCGTCCCTCCGTTGCGCCAGCGGATCTCGAGCGAGCCGCGGCTGCCCTCGACGAATACGCCACCTGGCCCGATACCCCAGCCAACGTTCACGAGTGCCGGCGGCCCGTCGGTCTCGATCCGGCAGAGGGCTGTTGCCTCGACCCGGGAATGCGCCTCGTTGCCAGCGACGTAGGCCGAGACCCGCTGAGCTTGATGCCCGAGGAGATGCTCCGCCACGTACAGCGCATGCACCATGTCGATCAGGACGCCTCCGCCAGAGGCAATCGGGTCGTGGCGCCAGGACTTCGCCGTCTCGCCCGCACCCAGCACATCGGGCACGCCGAGATAATTCACGATTGCCAGGCGCACCGCCCCGATCTCACCGGAGTCGAGGACCTGTCGCGCCGCCATGTACTCGGGGTAGAACAGGTAGTTGTGCATGACCCCTACGGTCACGCCGGCGGCATGTGCCGAGTCCAGGATCGCCTGTGCGTCCGCTGGTACGGTCGCAATGGGCTTCTCGCACAGGATGTGCTTGCCGGCGGCCGCAGCTGCGCGGGCGATCTGTGCGTGGAAGTGCTGGGGCGCGCAGATGTCCACGATCTCGACGTCCGGGCAAGCAAGCAGGTCTGCGTAGTCCGTGAACGATCTGCGGGGCGGAACGCCGGCAATCGCGGCAGCTCTACCCAGCCTGTCCGTCGATAGGTCGGCCAGCGCGACCACCCTGGCGGAGTCTGGTCGAGCGAGGTACGCAGGGAGATGGAAGTGCGTCGCGACGTTGCCGCATCCGATCACACCGACCCCAACGACGTCGGTCACATCCGCTCCTGCTGCACGGGCAGCGCGGCGATCTCGGCGATCTTCGCGGCGAGCTCGCGGACGACCGCGA